>NZ_JBIVXW010000021.1:0-125140 GCF_044769405.1 Streptomyces sp. NPDC090442 | reverse complement strand
CACGCTTTCGCAGCCCTCCACCAAACCGCACCTCGCTGACCCGCTACGACACCAGCCCGGCCCGGCTCATGTGCCCACCAACTGATGAACTCGGGGGAAACCGCCCTGGGACGTCCCGGAAGAGTGTGCGCTCTGCCTTGTCGACCTTGAAGAAGAAGGGTCGTGTGGAGCACTTCGGTGGCGAAAAGCGGGAGGGGCGGTACCGCCTCATCCGCGAACCAGATCCCGACCGAACGTAAAACCGAATACAGAGAGTCCGTGTACGTGAAAACGGGCGCGCCGGAGGACCTGGCAGTTGCTCCGGGCACGCCCGTACGCGTCAGTTGAGGACCCACGCGTTGTGACCAGCGTAAGACATTGCGTTGCCGGCTCGTGGGGTCCTTGGCTGATGCGCCCGCCAATTGATGAATGGTTGAGGACCCGCAATGACTTTCCATCCCTTTCCTCCCTGTTCTCCGCCGCGCCTGTCGGGTGATCGGGTTGACGTCTGCATTGACGCCGGAGGGGCCCGGTGACTTCTTCCCGAGCCGAGCGAGAGGACCGAGGGGTCCGTCAGCTGCTGCCGTCGGGGCGGATGAGTGCGCAGACTCAGCTCAAGGTGATCGATGCGGTCGCCGAGTTGGGGGGAGACCAGCGCATCGTTACGTCGAAGGAGGTCGTGGCGCGGCGAGTGGGTCTGGAGCCGGCCACGGTCGGTGCGCCGGGCTTCTTGGAGCAGGCCGGCCTTGCCGAGCCGGGGCGCGGCGTGTGGAGGCTGACCGAGGTGGGGCTGCGGTTCGCCCGTCTGCGCACGAGCGACTCCGCGCGATCTCGACTGCTGCTGCGCGATCACTGGCAAGGTCAGTGGTTCCAGCAAGCCGCCGTGCGCGTATTGGTGGACGGCCCACTGGAGGAACGGGACTTCGCGGGCCGGCTGTGCAGGGGGGTTCGAGGCACCCAGGAGCGCAGGCTCACCCTGGTGGACTGGCTGAACCACGGGTTGATCGTGCACCGTGAGGCCGACGGCCTGATCACTCTTGCCCCCCGCGACGGCAGTAGCCGGGGGGCGGGGGCGTCCTCGGCCGACAGGGCCAGGACGCAGGCGTCAGGCACGCACACGATTGCAGACCCGTTGCTGGCGATGCCGGCCGAGAAGATCACCGCGCTTCCGCTGCAGCAGTTCAGGTCGTTCATGAACGCCTACGGCGCGGTCTACCAGGCCCTCACTCCCACCCCTGCGCCCGCAGGCTGAGCCCGCCGCCTCAACCTCAGGCCGCCGGCAGTATCCGACGCAGGCCCCCTGCGCCCTTGATCCGCCCTTTCCTATTTCTTCCTTTACAGGTGCCGTGTGGCGCCCGCGGGCATCGCTGCTTGTGCGCCCTGCCGCTCTGCCGCACAACGCGCGGCCCTGCACCCCGCATAGCTGACGGGCCGTCACTCCTGCGCTCGGCCCAGGTTGCGGTGGAGATCGCCAGTGTCAAAGCTCTCGCATGTATGGAACACCCGCACCTCTGTGGCCTTCGACGGCAGTCGCGGCTGCCTCATGCCGCGACGCGCAAGGCTGCCTGTGCTGGTGCCGCCCGATCAAAGGACCCTTGTGGTGGGCTGCGACCTCTCCTTGACACACGCCTTCGACCAAGTCCGTGAACTGTGGCTGTCCATGGCCGCACGCGACGAAATCACCGAGCAGACCCTGGAAAAGTTCACCCAGCTCCTCACCGAGCGCTTCGCCCGCTATGCACACCTGCGCGGCGCCGTCGTCCTGACCGATGTCACCGCCGAACTCGCAGAGGACTTCATCACCGCCCGGGGACGCTCGCGCCACGGGCACGTCACCGAAGCTGCCGTCGCCACCATGCACCTGCGCCGCTCGGTCCTGCGCAGTGCTTACCGGGCTCTGCGCGAGGTGGGCCTGAGCGATACGGACCCCACCCGCGACATCGCCCTGCCGCCCCGTACGGCCGGTGAGGTGCGACCGCTGTCGGAGGACGAAGTCATCGACCTGCGCCATCAGGCGTCCTTCGTCGACCGCCCCAGCCGCCACGGTGCGGCCGCGGCGTTGGCGCTGGCCGGCGGGCACAGCGGCGAGATCGGCCACATCCGCGTGGCAGACCTTGATGCGGCCGGGCGCAGGGTGTGGATGCACGGTTCCACCAAGACCGACCCGCGCTGGGTCGCGCTGGACGAATGGGCCATGAAGACCCTCACCGGCCGAGCTCAGTTCGTGGCGGCCCGGCAGATGCGTGCCACCTCGGTGCCAGGGGCCCGGTTGGCGGTCTCCGACCACCACGCCTCGGACGGGCACCTGCAAGCCCGGGCATGCGTGGCGCTGCGGGATCTGCTGATCCGCATCGGCCTGGCCGACGAACCGGACGTCAAACCGTCCTCGATCACCGCCTGGGCCGGGGTGGAGGTCTTCGAGCAGACCGGCAGCATCCAGGAAGTCGCCCGGCGCCTGGGCCTGCGGTCCTTGGACCGGGCCGCGAACGTCATCGGCCACACCTGGCGCGAGCCCACCGCCGGCGCAGTGCAGCAGGAGGTGCCAGGTGCCTGACGACATCTTCGGCGACCCCCTGCCTCCGGCCCAGCGGCCGCGGCGGAAGCGGCAGTTGGCCGATGCCGAACAGCGCTGCGTCGAGCAGCGGATCGCCGACTGCCTCAACTTCCCCCTCATCTACGAACTCGCCGAACACCTCACCCCGCCCGGCCACGTCGGCTGTCCCCGCCGCTACCCCTCCCTGGTGTATCTCCTGCTCGCCGCCCTGATGCCGGTCACCGGCTCCAAGCGCTCCGCCGTCGGCGCCCTGACCGACAAGCAGTGGAGCGCCCTGCGCACAGCGGTCCGGCGCCACGCCGGCCGCCGAACCGCAGCTCTCCTCCCGCCCATCCCGCCCACCCGCGGCCAGTACCTGTACGCGGAGGAGAAGATCCTCGCCCCCCACATCAACGCTCTGCAGGAAGCCTTCGAAGACCACGCCATCCAACAGGCCCTGGCCCAGGGTCTGTTCCCGTCCGATGCTCCCCGTAACTGGGCGCGGCCCGAGCGCCGCCAACTTCTCGCCGGGGACGCAACGGTTCCCAAAGCCCCCTCCAAGGCCGAACAGGCCACGACCACCGACACCACCACCGGCGAAGAACGCCTCCATCGCGTTGATCCGGCCGCCCGCCTCTACTACGAGAACGGCGAGAAGGAGAAGCGGCCCGCGCGGGGCACGAAGTGGTTCTTCGCCTCAGGGCGCGATGACGGGTACTGGCGGCGCGTCATCCTCGCCTTCCGCCACGTCGCCGGCGGCGCCTACGAAGACGAAGCCGCCATCGCCGTACGCACCTTCATGGGCCTCAAATCACAGCTGCCTGGCTGCATGGGCGCCCTCTACGACGGGGCCTTCCGCGGCACCCACCGCGACACCCTCGCCCGCCACGGCCTGCTCGTCATCAACAAACAGCACGGCTCTGCAAGTCCCCGAGCCTATGAGCTCCTGCGCTATGGGCGCTGCCGCCACGACCTGTGGTGCGAAGACGGGCGCATCGCCGAGCGCGTCCCCCTGGACGACGGCACCAGCCACCTCCTCCCCGTCCCCATCACTCGCCTCGAACCTCGCCTGGGCCGCACCAAGAGCCGCTGGTACCACCTGCTGCACATCCCCTGCCGCCACGGCGCCCACGACTACCGCGTCCCCGTTGGCATCACCACCACACCCGACGACCGCTCTGGAACCGACCCGACAACCGGCAAACGGCGCCTCAGCGATGTCGAACGCGACTTCCACCGCGCCGAACACCTCCAGCAAATCCCCCAGCACACCCGCGCCCACCAGCTGCTCTACCCATACCGCAGCGACGCCGAGTCGATCCACAACCAGCTCGACCAAAGCCTGTGGAACCGCCGCATGGTCTCCTACGGCCTGGACCGCCAGAAGGTGTTCATCCTCGGCTTCACCCTCGCCCACAACGCCACCAGCTACCACCTCCACCATCCCGCAAGCACACAACCGGCGAGGTAACCTCCCCACACCCCACAACGGGCGCTTCCAGCCGACACCGTTCACCTCGCCACGCAACAGGTGCTGGCCCAAGGCGGCGGTGGCGCCGGAAGCCAGGGCGCCGCCGATCATCGCGTCCTGCCGCAGAGATTCGAAGTGAACGAAGCGGGCACTGCCCACGGCAGCAGCACCGCCGCATACGGCACCAGATGATTGGAACAGGAGCACCCGGACGCACGCCACGTCGGCCTCGAACGCTCCCGCAAGCACGCGCCGCCTGAACGGCGCGGAGATGCCCTGCTCGTGCTCGCCGACACGGCGCAGCGCTGCGACGGGCCAGTCGAGACGCTGACGGGCCTGAAGCTGACTTCAGAGGTCAGTCATGATCACGCCGCGTTGCACGGAGGCTGAACAAGGCACGCGTGGACATCAGCTCCGGCCGACGCTCATCGGATTGCCGCTATCCGACGCGGCGGACGGCCGTCGGGGCCTGGCGATCGACGTCTCACCCTGGATACGACCAGACTCCGCGGCCTACTTCATCTGCCCCGCCTATGTCGCGGCCTGGCCAAACACCAGATGATCCCGCGAGCCGCACCGGCAGGGCAGCAGGGCAGCAGGGCAGCGACGAACTGAGGAACCGGACGAGCCGATGATCAATGCCTCCCTACGGCCAAGACGTTGCCCTTGCCGTAGGGATTGTGGCTCTTCCCGGTGGCGTGCGGATTCCAACCGGGAAGAGCACGTCTGCAAGACCTCTCGAACGGGTAGCGTCGTTCCGTGCCGGGCAGTCGATGGCTATCCGGTTTTCTGTACCCGGTAGAAGCAGAAGCTGCTGTCAGCATAGGGCTGATCGTAGGGACCCTCGACAGAATGCTTCGTGGTGTCCAGGACGCTGTAGCTCTTCGCGGAGCCCAGATAGGCTTTGTTCACGCCCGCAGGACCCACGGCGATCGAGCAAGTTGGCTCCTTTCCGAGGTCGACCTGGGTGGGAGCCTTCTTTTTTTCGACGTCGTATACCCAAAGGTAATTTTTGCCCAAACGGCCGCCTGTAGCGTAGACTTCTTTCCCATCTGAACTGATACCGAGCGCCTGGGCGTACATGATATTCGAACCCAGTGTTTCCTGGTGGATGACCTGCAGGGTGTCAAGGTCGATGGCGACAAGAGCGAGGCGCCTACTATCGGCAGTGCCATCTTCGCCTACCTTGTCATACAAGAGGAACAGCTGCTCTCCCCTGACCGTCTGAAACACCGACATCCGCAACGCTTCTGGCTCTTCGAATTTGTACACGGTGAGCGGCTCTGCGTTTTCGCTCCCGACGTCGAACTTTCTAACGCATTCTCCACCTTCGCCCCTCTCGTGCGTGTAGATGATGGTACCGTCCGAGTTCGCAGAAAGGCCGCTAAGGGTATTCCATTTCCCCTTCGCCGGTACCACCTTCTTGTTGGCCCATGTACTGGTGTCGATCCTGAAGAGGTCCTGGTCCTGTGAGACGTGCAGGGACTTACCCTTCTCTGTCAGGCACATATCCAATCCGTAAGTGCCCACTGCGTTTAGCGTCACCGTCTTCTTGATCTTTCCGCTAGCAGTGTCCACTGCCTGAACCGCTGGGTATTTACTACCGGATACAGTGTTGGTGACCAGTACGTAGATGATGCCCCCATCAGGTGACGCAATCGCCCCCTTCACCTCACCGACGAGATCGACTTTCTGTGCGGTTTTGAACTCCCTGTTCTCGTAGTCGAAGGGCATGACACACCCTTTTCCGTCTTTGTTTTGGAATACCGCGTAGCACTTGTAGATTTCAGTCATTTCCGTTTCCCTTTCTGGCTTTTCTTGCTTTTGCTGTCGAGGGGGCTTTTACTGTCTTGGCGGCTGAGCCGGTTTCCGCTACCAAGGGGGAACCAGTAGTAGGCAAAAGTCACTTTTGTTGCATCTTTCTCAAGGTTTGCGATGAGCCTCCTTCCGGCGAGGAGGGGGATCGTCGCGGGGGCCCCGACAGGGATTTCGCATTCCAGGTCGCTACGAAAAGGGTCTTCTTTCGCAGCCTCTCCCTCCTTGGCTTCTTTCATCGCAGGGATGCGCAACTTCAGCGGGAGGATGGAATCCTTCGGCTCCTTGCTGGTGGGTTGAATGTAGAGCATTCCGTCGGTAGTCGAGGAGAAGCTGCAGCTTTCGCGTTTTGTTCCTTGTTCGAGAGTGATCTTGCGGTTTTCTCCGACGTCGGGGTCGGCTCGGAAGATGTCGACGGGGCCGTGGACCGTGAGTTTCCCGGTCTCCACTTCTCCCTTGTCGACCATGACGATGATTGAATGCGAATAGGCTAGATAGCCACCGGTCTCGCTCTTCGCTTTTGCGGTCAACGTGACGGGCGTGTCGGATTTAAGTTCAGATGTTTCGCAAAACTGTTTAGCGCTGGGGAGTTCCAGGGATTGAGGTTTGGTCTTGTCGCTTCCGTACCAGGTGACCGTATAGCCGGTGGCTCCGACGACATCCCAGGAGAGTTTCGCTTTCTCTCCAGACTTCACGACCGCTTTGTCTACGGTGAAGGAGTTGATACGGAACTCGCTGCCGAACTTCTGGACATAGAGACTTACTTTTCGGTCTTTCCCGCCGGAAGTTTCGGTGATGTCCAGGGTGCAGTGCCCGGAGGCTCCAGTGATGTCGACGTTGTCGAGGGTGAAGCGGGCTTCGGTGGACACCTTGGCGGTTTTTGTGGCGGCACTGAACGTGATGGTGTAGCGAGTTTTGTCGTTCGGGTCGGTCTTCTTCTTGTGCTCCCACTGGCCGTCGGAGGGAACTTGCGGGGTGATGTTGTCGGGATCGGGAGTGAGGGCTTCTGCGGTGCTGCCGGTGGGGATGGTGAGGGTGATTTTTTCGATGGGGATAGGGGTCTTGCCGGGGTTGGTGGCGACGATGGCGAGGCTGGCTGGCGGTTCGCCGGTCTTTTGGATGTGGAGGGGTTCGGGTTTGGTGCTGAGGGTGTATTGGAGGAGGGGGGTGTCCATTGAGGTCCCTTGGCCGGGTCAGGGGTGTTCGTTGGGGACGGTCAGGTTGAGGTAGCCGGTGTGGGCCTCAGGTGGGGGTGTGGTGTAGGGGGTGGTGGGGGTGTAGGGGGTCAGCGGGTGGTGGGAGAAGCCGGTGGCGGTCTTGGTGGGGTGGGGTGGCTGGGCCCACTGGCGCATGCCGGACCAGGCCGGTGCGGGTACGACGAGGTCGTTGGCGCCGGGGGTGGTGGGGGCCAGCAGCGGGCCGAGGGGGAAGTAGGCGGTCAAGGAGCGGTAGGCCTGGGCGAGGTAGTGGCCGGGCAGGGCCAGGGCGGTGGCGGGCAGGATGCTGGTGTGGGCGTGGACGGGGACACCGGGGTGGGCCAGGACGGTGAGGTGGAGGTCGGTGGCGGCCGGTGAGGCGTCGTAGGCGGCCTCGGCGAGTAGTTGCCCGGTGACGGGGTGGGCGGAGGTGCGCAGTTCCTGGCCGGTGGCGGTGGTGAGGTAGCCGGTGGGATCGGCGGTGTGGGGGGTGTCGGGGACGATGAGGTGCTGGTCGTCGCCGGGGAGGGTGTGGCCGATCAGGCCGTCGTCGGTGTGGCCGGGGTGGCCGAGGTGCAGGTGCCACTGCTCGGGCGGGGTGGCGCGGGAGGGGTGGGCGAGCTGGTCGCTGTCGGCGGGGTCGGTGGGGGCGAGGGTGTCGGTTTCCAGGCGGAGCCGGGTGCGCAGGAGCGCGAGGGGGGTGCCGACCAAGAAGGCGAGGTGGCGGGCGTCGCCTGTAGGCGGGGGCGTGGCGGTGGTGGCCAGGCGCTGGTTGATGTAGGCGCAGACGCCGTCCAGGCGGCGTGCGTCGGTGTGGGCCAGGGCGGTGGCGAAGGTGTGGAGGTGGGGGAGGTCGTGGGCGAAGGCGGGGGTGTCCAGGCGGGGATAGGGCGAGTCCGGTAGGGGTTGCCACTGGGCGTGGTGTTGGGTGCCTTGCTGGACGGTGCGCATTTCGCCCAGGGCCTGGCCGGTGGGGCTGAAGAACATCAGGGATTTGCCGAGGCGGCTGATCATGATCCAGCCGCAGACGGGGTGGTGGTCGCCATCCCAACCGCGGGCGGGGTCGATGACGCGAGTGTCGTCGCGGGCGTCGACGCCATCGAAGCGCAGCCGGGCGCCGGTGGCCAGGCGGGGCTGCAGCTCGGCGGTGAGCTTGTCGTTCTCGTCCTGGGCGAGGAGGTCTGCGGCCGGTTTGCTGCCCACGTTGAGGCCGTCGGCGATGACCAGGTCCACGGGGCCGGTGCGGTAGTTGGAGGTGTCGATCAGGGACAGGGCGCGTCCGAAGCGGTCGACGACTTCCAGGGAGTGGAAGGTGAACTGGGCCGCGCGCACAGGGGTGAAGGCCTTGTGGTCGAGGCGGGGGCTGTCGGGCGGGCTGTAGGCGGGTGGGACCTCGCCTGGGGTGCCGGGTGGGGCCAGGAGGTGGGCCAGGGCGGCGAAGGGGTCGGCGGGGTCGGCCGGCAGGGGTGGGCGAAGCGGGCGGCCGGGGGTGCGGCGCAGCAGCCATTCCGGCAGGCCTTCGAGGGGGATGGACAGCACGTCGTGCCCGGCGAGGTCGTCGGTGTCGATGCGCAGGGTGGTGGAGTAGGTGGCGGCGTGCTGGGCGGCCCGGCCGGCGAGGAGGGCGGGGTAGAGGGCGTCGAGGTAGGTGATGCCGCTGAGCGCCTGGCCGTGCCAGTCAGGTTTGGGGGCGGTGGCGTAGGTGTGTTTGCCGTCCCACTGGTAGCGGTTGGCCTCACGCTGGTAGGTCCAGTGCTGTGTGCCGTCCAAGGTGCGGTAGGGCAGGGCGGTGGCCTGCACCGTCCAGCGCACGAACAGTGGCTGCCACGGTTGGTGCCAGCTGCGCAGGTAGGGAGGCAACTGGCCGGTGACCTGGTTCGCCTTGTCAGGGAGCTTGCCGGCCTGCTGCGCGGCGTCCAGGAGCCGCAACTCCCGTACCAGGGCGGGCAGGTGACCGGCGACGTCGGCGGGGAGGGTGCTGGGCAGCTTGGGGCACGGGTCGCTGCCCGAGGCGCTGATGCCGGTGATGGCGGTGATGAGTTCCTCGGGCGTGCGCAGCGGCAGCGGCCCGTCGGCCACAGGGTCGTTGTCGGCGCTCACACCGTGCAGCGACAGCGCGGTGGGCAGGGGGTGGTGGAAGGGCGGCAGGGGGGTGCGTACCAGGCGGCGGTGGGCGGGCAGTTTGACGTGCTGCTCATGGCGGGCGATGGCGGCGTCCAGGTCGGCGGTGGTGGCGCCCCAGGGGATCTGGGACTGGTAGCCGCCGGGGCCGAACAGGTCCCGATCGAGCGTGATCGCCTGGTCGAGCAGCGAGGCCTGGTCCGCAGGGTCCAGCAGGGCCCGGTAGGCGTCGGGGCGAGTATCCCGGCCGGCCAGGAGCCAGGCGTCGTGCAGGCGGTGCAGGACTTCTGCGTAGGCGAACAGCTGGATGTCGTAGTGGTGCTGGAGAGTGTTGAGGGTGTGCAGGATGTGCGCTTCGGCCGTCGGATCGGTGGGGCCGGAGTGTTGCTGGTCGGGGCGGTCGGTGATCGTCCAGCGATACCCGGTACTCGCGGCGGAGCGGAAGCGGGCGGCGTGTCGCCGGATGTCGAAGTCCGCCTCGGTCAACGGATCGTGGGTGTCCAGGAGCCAGCCGTGGGCAAAGGCCTCAACGCTGGCGGTGGTGGCTTTGTCGTCCTTGGGCAGGAGGGCGGCGGCGCTGTCGATGACGGTATCGGCCACCGCCACTCGGACGTCCTTGGCCGGGTTCTTGGGGAATCCGGAGGCGGGCGCGGGGTGGGGCTTTCCGTCGACGTCCTCGGCGTCGGGGTACCAGTCCAGACCCAGGACGGTGCCCGTGTACAGCGACCGTTTCGTCTTCGGCGGCTTGGGGTGACTCCACCCCAAAGCGTCCAGGCGTGCGGCCAGGTCGTTGCCGCCGGCTGCCAGGAGGTCGTCGGCGGCGGCGGCGTACCAGCCGGTGACGAGGTAGCTGAGAGTGTGGCGGGTTTTGGGCTTGGTGTGCAGGTCGGCGGTGGTGTCGTGCAGGGAGAAGACGTTGTTGTTGTAGCACTGGAAGTGGGCGAAGGCGGGCAGTCCAGGGCCGGCGGCGGTCAAAAACCCGCGCTGTGCGGCGGCGGCGCAGCTGGCTTCCTGCTTCACGTCCTCGGGGTCGGCCAGGTCGAAGCGGCGTCCGACGTAGGTGGAGTCCGCGAATGGCGCGGGCGGGTAGCCGGCGGGTTCGGGGTCCATCTTGTCGGGGTGGGGGAAGACGAGGTCGCCGGTTTTGCCGGGGATTGGCTCGTCGCTGAGGTGGTCGCTGTGGAGGAGCCACCCGGTCGCGGCAGGTGGGCTGCTGTTGTCGCCGGCGGTGCGGCTGTAGCGGATGATCAGCCACCGGTTGGGCACGAGGGGAAGGCCGCGCAGGTCGGGGCGGCCCATTGCGGGCCGCTCGCCGGCCACCGCGGCGGTGCGCGAGAAGGTCATCAGGGCCCGGGGCAGCCGCCACTGCACATACACGCCCAGCCGTTCGGTGCCGTCGATCTTCCGGAGGTTGCCCCCGTCGGCCTCGGGGACATCGTGCGCGCGGGGGCCTTTGTAGGGGTTGGGGTTGGGGGTCCAGGACCGCATGGCCACGTTGTCCTGCGCCATGGCGGGATAGCTGCAGGCGAACGCATCGACGACGAGGGGGACGAGCAGCGGGGCGGGGCTGGACATTACAGAGATCCTTTGAAGGTCTGCTGCCAGGGGGAGTTCAACAGCTGCAGGGCCACACCGGCCGGGGTGAGGGCCTCGTTGCTGGCGAGCTGTCCTGCCTGGCGGAGCGCCTTGGTCAGGTCCGGGATCACGCTGGGGTCCGAGGCCGTGTCCGTATCCAGCGAGAGCACCGAGGCGACGCTGTTCTTGCGGAAGTAGGCGGTGATGTCGCCCTGGGTGGGGAATTCCACGGTCGCGTCGTGGGCGTCTTTGAGGGTTTTGCCGGTAGGTGCCTTGAGGCTGCGCAAGGCGATCTTCTGGCCGGCGTCCAGGCCCAGTTGCAGCCCGTGGGGCGGCTCGCGGAAGGTGATGGTGTCGGGGATGCCTTCGAAGAGGATCAGTGTGGTCTCGGAGGCCAGGTGGTCGTTGCGGCGCGACCACAGCCGTCCGCCCTTGTCGTCTCGGGCTTCGATGAGCACATCGGGCCAGTGCGCGCACAGCTGGGAGCGGATCAGGATGCCGCTGGTGGGCGCGGAGGGGACGGCGGAGTCCAGGGCGCGGCGGACTTCCGCGTCCAGCAGCGCGTCGAGGTCGGTATGCAGGCCGGTGCTCAACAGGCCGTCTTCGAAGGCCCGCAGCCAGTCGGCGTCGAGGTAGAAAAAGCGCAGGCTTTCGGGCGGCAGTGTGCTGGACACCTGAGGGACGAGATGGTCGAACGGCATCAGGGCCAGCAGTTCACCTGCCGCGTCGAGTTGCTTGGCCCACCCCGGTGTGGTCGAGGCGTCCTTCACATCGCCGATGCGGGCTACCAGTTCTCTACGGAAGACCGTGCGCACCTCCCGGTCGGCCAGCAATGCCGAGATCCGGGCAACCGGCGCCACGCTCTCCGGCACCGCAGGCTCCGCCACGATCTCAGTGGCGCGGGCGCCGGTGGCGGTGGTGGCGGTTGCGTAGGCGGCGGTCAGACGCTCGTGCAAGCCGTCAGCGAGCAGCGTTTGTGCCGACTGCCGCAGGTGGCAGCCCCGCAACGCCTCCCGCAACCACCGTCGGTCCTCGGCCGTGGCCTGGGGAACAGCGCGGCCTGGGCCTGCGGGCGTGGCTTTCGTGGCGCGGCGCGGGTGGGGTTGCTGCGCCGCATCCAGCCAACCCCGTCCCGGCCCGGTGCCGGGCGTGGGCACGACGCGGTGCGGGCCCTGGGACAGGCTCGCGGCGTGCAGCCGCAAGGCGAGGGTGCGGGCATACGCGCGGGCGCTGAGCACCGGGGCGGTCAGATCCGCGCGCGCCAGAGCCGTCAGCCGGCCCAAGGTGAAAGCGGCGGCGTAGCTGATGTCGAAGACGCCCTGGTCGGTGAGGTAGATCAACAGGTCGTCGGCCTGCTGGTAGTGCTCGCCCGCCTTGCGGGGCGGGGGCTGGGGCACGGTTGCGGTCAGAGGCCCCCGGTACCAGGCGGTGGTCCGTTCGCCGGAGAACGTCTGGTAGGCGCACGGCAGGTATCCGGCGTCCAGGCGCTGGCGGACCTGCTTGGCCGCGGCGTCGTTACCGCCACCAGTGGCGCCGGCGGCCCGCAACGGACCTGCGCCTTGGGCGAGATGGTTCAAGACGGTGGCGAAAGAGCCGCCTGCTTTCGGCTGGGAGGTGAAGGACCAGGTGTGCAGGCACACCAGCCGCACGTGCGTGACGTCCTTGGCCAGTTGCGCCGGGGGCAGGTGGGCCGCGTGGCCTTCCAGGGAGACGAGGAAGGCGTGCCAGGTGCCGGCCTCGCTGACGCGGGGGAAGCGGTTGGTGGCGACCACACTGATGTTCGGGTCGTTGCCCGGCAGGTGACGTACGTGCGCGAGGTAGCGCAGTTCGTTTGCGCGGGGCGCAAGTTGGGTGAACAGGGCGGCGGGCAGGTCCACCACCTGGCAGGCGGTGTTCTTCACGTCTGCGGGCGCGTCCTTGATGATCTGCTGGTCGGGCAGCAGCACGCCGGTTCCGGCCTTGGTCAGCAGGTCCTGGGCGACTCCGTCGGTCAGCGGGACCGTGTCAGAGCCCAGTTCGCCGGAGTGCACCAGCAGCAGGGCCAGCCATGGCGTCTGCCGCACCTCGGTGAGTTCCGCGTCGGTGTGGGCCTTGGCTGCCGCAGCCGGGTCCAGGGGCCGCTCCCACGGCAGCAAGTAGTGGCGCAAGGTGACGTGGGCGAGGTCATCGTCAAAACCCCCGGCAGCATTCACGGGCGGGTGGACACTGTGGACCACACCGGGGTTGAGGCGGAACTGCGGCGCCCGGATCTCGAACTGCTGGGCCTCGCAGGTGAACTCCCAGTCCTTCTCGCCCTTCGGTAGCCCCGTCACGTCCTGGGTGACGGTGACCTCATACAGGCCAGGCGCCGCCGGACGGACAGCGTCCGACAGGTCCAGGTCGCCGATCGGCTCAGGGCGCTTACCGGAGCCGATGGTGTCAGTCGGGCTCATTTGCTCTCCCAACCGGAGGCGAACAGCGGCTCACTGCACAGGCGCTGCCCGGCGAGTTCGGCGTAGCCGGTCATGGCGTCATCGGCCTTGGCCGGGCATAGGCCCTTCGGCAAGGCCGCCCACAGGTCCCGCCGGACCTCCTTGCGGCCCGCGATCTCCTCGGCAATCACCAGAACGTGACTCTTCTCCGGATTGTCTTTCTTACCTTCTTGGTTCCAAGGTTTGGGGCGCGGGCCGGCGGGCTTGTCGCTGGCGGACAGCGGCAGAGGCCGCTGGGTGGCGCTTTCCATCCCAAGGTCGGCCGCTTTGGTCTTCCACACCACCGTGGAGGTGGCGTACGGCGCCGGCACACCGATCCGCACGCCGGTGTAGTAGTCGCTGCGGGTCGTGTCCTTCTCCACGACCTTGGGCGTGGGCTCCTTTTTGCCCCACAGGGCCTTGGGCACCGGCGCGGACAGCACCTGCACCCCCCACTTCTCCGCGTCGATCGGCACTGCCGTCTTGTCGCGGGTGAGCTTGATGCGGTGGGCGCTGGTGGCGCCGTGGTCGCCGGAGACACCCATCGGGCGGATGTCCAGCAGGGTCTTGTCCTTCGGCTTGGCCACGTGCGTGCCATTGAGGTAGACGTCGGTGGCCGGCACCGCGCTGTGGGTCTCGAAACTGAAGGCCAGCGCGGACACCCGCCGGATGGCAGGCAGTTTCGCAGCCGCTTGCTGCTCAGCTTCCAGCCCCGTCAGCGGGCGCACGGCCAGCACGTTCTCCTGACTCTTGCCGCTGTCGCCCGTGGCATGGGGCAGGAGATCGGCACGGAAGCGCTCGCCGGTGAGCGGCTTGGGCTTGTCCGTCTTCTTCTCACCGATCTCGATGGGGAACTCATAGCCCCAGAACGTGAAGCGGGCGCTGATCCCGACCGGCGGGCCGAAAACGTCGATCGAGATGCTCACTTCCCCGCTGGGCTTTCCCGCCCAACCCAAGTCAACCTGGGCCGACGCCTTCAGGTCGACGGAGACCTCGAAGTGGAACGGCGCCCACTGCACCAACGCATTGACCTGGGCCTCGAAACCAGCGCTGAGGATCCACCATGCCCAGGCGACCTTCAAAAGGCTGCCGACCATGAACGCCGACGGCGTCAGCGCCAGGTACGCCGTCCCCTCCACCGAACCCACTGGGGTCTGCCAGGTCAGCGACACCCGCTTCGCCGTCGGATAGTGCGCCGGACGGTCTTGGTCGCCATTGGGAGTGGGGTAGTAGCCGCCCAGCGTGAACACGAAGTCCCCCGGATGGGCACTGCGGCCGAACCACGCGCGCACCGCGAGCTCGCCACCCACGTGGCAGTCCTCGGTCAGCAGGAACGAACCGTCCTTGATCTTCGCGTCCAGACTGAACGTGTCGGTTGAGGAGCTGTAATTCGCCGCCGCATCGACTTCCACCTGGCCGTAGGGGGCGGCGGGAGCCTTGGGGAAAGCAGCCTTCGCGTGCAGCAGCACCTGCGCCGTCAGTACGGAACCGAACTCCACCA
The DNA here is from genome assembly GCF_044769405.1 of Streptomyces sp. NPDC090442. Taxonomy (NCBI): domain Bacteria; kingdom Bacillati; phylum Actinomycetota; class Actinomycetes; order Kitasatosporales; family Streptomycetaceae; genus Streptomyces; species Streptomyces sp. NPDC090442. Next base: position 110,499 of record NZ_JBIVXW010000021.1, on the reverse strand, counting down.
GCGCCAGCGCCTGGGCTGTGACGAACTCGAACGCCACGAACTCCAGACCGGCCGCAACCCACACCTGCCCCGGCTGCGGGGACACCCACGCCTTTTGCCCCGCGGACGACTTCGTCAGCTTCTCAAGCGCCGCCAGCGACGTAGCCGCAGCATCCCCCGCCGTCTGCTCGGACTTCAGCATGCCCATGAAGGGGAAGTCATCCATCTGCGCGAGCTTCACCTCACGCACCGAGCTGTTGTAGCCGAACCCCGCGGCGAACTTCGTGATCCGAAACTGCGGTGGCCCGATCCCCCGTTGCCCGCAAAAACCCAGCGTGCCGAACAGGAACAGCGACGGCTCTCCGCCAGCCTGGGGATGGGCGTAGAAGCCAACCGCCTCCACGCTGATGGTCGGCACCTCAATGACGGCCATCCCCGCCACCGCGAACCGGTACCCCTTGGGCGGAGGGGACAGGTTCAAAAGCTCCCCGGTGATCGTCACCGGCTTGCGGGTGAACCCGATCCCCAACCCGTCCAAGTGAGGCGCCGGCGTGTGGGGGGCCTTCAGCGGCATCTCCACGCCCAGGCCCCGGGTTGCCAGCACAAGCCCGCCTGCGGAGACCTGCGCGTCGAGCAGAACCCCCACTTTGCCTGCGGTGTAGACGGCCCCGACCCGCTCGACGCGAACCGGCCCCACCGCCCGGCTGACCTCCCACCATCCCGCGATCTGGCCAGCCCCGAGTGTCCTCTTATGCTTCTTCGGCTTGGCCTTCGGGCGCAGCTCGATCACCTGCGAGACCGTGCCCAGCCGCGCCTCCACCCGCACCGCCCCACCCGCCACAAGCGGCTCCGGCAGCGCCACCGCGCTCTTCCCGGACAGCAAGGCGTTCACCGCCGCCGCCTCGGGCTGCGTGAAGGCCTTGGAAGCCGCGAGCACCCCTACCCCCGACAAGCCCACGTCCACCCCGGACGGCAGCAACGGCCCCACGACGGGCAGGTCAGACACCCCCACCGTGAAAGGCACCCACAACACCGCAGCGTTCTTCCGCCCCTTGGAACCGTCGGCTAAGGAGGCCAGCAGCACCCGCGCCCGAGCCTTATCGACCTGCGCCTCCAGCGCCAGCGCCAGCGACTTCTCCGGCAAAGCACACCCGAACTCCGCACTGGTCAAGACAGGCGACAACGCCACGACCTCAGCCGGCACGTCAACAAGATCCACACCCAGCGCTTTGGCTACATCAGCTAACCCGACCCCACCCTCATCAGCGAGCGTCATCTCACAGCCCCACTAGGCCGCTGCGTCGACCCACCGACACACCTGTCACTCATCATCGCGGCCCTTTCACTTCCACTCAGGCTCGACCACTATGCATATGTCTCAGACATAGAACGCCTTCCTCTTCTTCGCACCCCCACCACACCGCACCTGGGCCAGGAGGACGCATAAACCACCCACACAGCCCACGCCCCACATTCACCATGGACCTTTCGGCGACACACCCACAGGGAGTCGCGCAAAGGTCCACCAGCCAACGCTCCACCAGCCCGCACACTCACCGATGAACAGTGCCGGACGCTCGCTGGCACGGGAACAACGAAACTGCCGGACAAGGGCGATTCGCACGCCTACCCACCGGCAAGATTGCGCGAAGTGCGACCGGTACACCAGCAAGGCCAAGGCTAGCGGAACAAGCGAAAATGAGCTTGCAAGTACTCACGCTGACAATAACCCTTGTCTCGAGTACCATTGCGGCCCCACCATCTGGCATCAAGATCGAGATGCGAATGCCGCAGTGGCACTGTCCACTGGAGAGCCGTCACAAGCCCACACCCATGTGCGCGGCGGGCCCCCCATTCGACAGATCACTTCCTGACCCATAGCGCCCATATCGAGCGAGATGCGAGGTGGAATCCACCATGCCTGACCGATATTCTGGCATTCTCGAAGAGGGCCGACGAGCCACGAAAGGCAACAGCATCCTACGAGGCAAGAAGACCCTTTATCGGCGAAAGCACCTCTCCGCCCGGCACCTTGGCCGTCTCATGTTCATGTGCACAGCCGCGCTGCTCAGCCCGACAGTCGCCCCAACCACCGCCGCCCACGCTGTCCCCAACCCCACGAACCAGACAGGCCCTGGAGCACCGGGGATCCCGGCGAGCATCACTCGGGTCGCTCACCTTTGGCGCCACGCGCCGGCAAGCGTCGGCATCCTAATCCACAACCAACTCGCGACACCGCCGATTCCCCCGGCGGGTGCCCGGTGGATAAGTGTCGCCCCTATTGTTCGCCCCTCGCCCACAGCTCCCGCTGCGCCGGCAGTCGCCCCCCGCCTCCCCTCACGTGGGGCTGTACCTCTGCCCCCTGCGGGCCTCGGGGGAAGGTACTACTACCGCTACTACTTCAACGGCCAAGACCCAGTAAACCCAACGGCCGCCCTCAGGAATCGATGGGTCGGAACTGGCGGAAGGTTCAGCAACAGTGCCGAAACGTGCGGGGCAAACGGATACGGGCCGGCCGTGGCGGGAACGCAGCCCTTTCCCGCAGCCCAGGGGCCGTTCTACGAGTTCGACACCAAAGTGAACTCGATTGGGTACCTGGGGGATGATCGAGGGAATGGGCGCCTCGTTCTGGAAGTCGCATCAGGGGAGCTCTTTTACACGCCGGACCACTACTGTCACTTCTACCCCATCGTCTTCTAGCCCGAACGGATGAACGCGTAATGCCTGGTACCGGCGGCACATTGGGAAAGATCACCATCGGGAAAAACACCACCATCAACCTCGAATTGGACTCGACCGGACGGCACGAGGTAGGAACCGCCGAAAAAGTAGACGTAGGCGAACTGGCCACCTGGCTCGCCGGCACTTCAGGACTTCCAGCCCCGCCGGCACTCGGCAACTTCACCATCCAAAGCCTCATCGTCGACGTGTACACAGCTCCAGGTGCAACCGCCAGGACCTATTCCTTGGACCTCATCGTCGCATTCGACGTGGACGCAACGAAAGCCGACCTTACGCTCCACGTTGGATTCACCACGGGGAATAAGTCCAGCAACACGTCCACCGCTCTTCAGCTGGGAGCAACTCTGCGCCTGCAGCTAGAAACCCCCCAAGGGCCCGAAGAAATGGCGTTCACGGGAACGATCGAGAAATCAAGCACCGGCTGGAGACTGGCTGCAGCCTGGGAAACATCGGTTGAAGGGTGAAAATCCTGGATACCGTCAAAACCTACTGGTGACCAGCAACTTCACCACCCGCAACCCTCCCAGCTTCACCTCCGCCCCGTCCTGTGCCCCACGGTCTGTGCATGCTGCCCGCAGCCAGCCCGCCAAAGGTCGGGGCGTTTCGCTGCACCAACGGATGGACGGGCACTGTCGCGAAGGAGGGACTGAGGAGGAATGACCCGGCAGGACCCTAGGCCACCGAGGGCGAGGTGAGTGGGTGTCAGGGGGTGGGAAGCCCGACGCGGATGACGAAGGCGCGTACACCCAGAAGGCTGCGGCCGCGGCGAAGTAGGCCGCTGGCTAGGTCTGCGACCGCTTCACGACTGATCTCTTGCGAGGCGGCGCGCTCGGCCGCCAGCAGCGCGGGAGGCACAGTTCGGAGTTTCCCCACTGTTCGAAGTCACGCTGACTCACGGGGTACGCGGCTGAAGTCGAGCCGCTGGAATCCACTGCGGGTCATTCAGCTCGTCGGTGAGCTGATGTGGCAGAACTGCCCCGCCGTGACCTCGACGGGCTCCGGCACCATAGGGGCGGAACGGACATCTCGACGAGGGCAGCCTTGAACATCCAGGAGGCCGAGAAGCCTGCCATCCAGAGATTCGCAGGCAAGATCCCAGGTCAGAGGCACCCAAAGACTTACCGCGCACGGCGGCACCTCGCCGAAAGCTGGATCCGCTAGGCTGTGCGCAGTCAGTCGGCTGCCCACCGCAGCCCGTGTCCGCTAAGTCGGATGACGGCTTGGAGAGCCCGGTTGACCAGTGGGTTTGCATAGCTACGTCTAACCCGAACCACTGGGTTTTCGACAAGCTTTTTCACAAGCCCCCGCCTCCGTAGCTCAGGGGATAGAGCACCGCTCTCCTAAAGCGGGTGTCGCAGGTTCGAATCCTGCCGGGGGCACCAGTGCGAAGGCCACCCAGGAACGTTCCTGGGTGGCCTTTGGCGTTCGCGTCTGCTGGCGTCAACGGGACGGTCGCTGCGGGCGGTTCACGACACGGGTCTGTAGGGGATTAGGCGGAGTCCTCGGGGCGAGGGTGGTGAGTTGTTGGTGGAGACGGTGGGTTTCGGTGGGGCGGTGTGGGGATGTGTAGAGGGCGAGGGCCTAGTGGTAGCGGTCGGCGGCCTCGTCGTGGTGGCCGGTGTGGTGGGCGAGCCGGCCGACCGTGCCGGTCGCGTTGTTGTGGATCCCGTCGGCACCCCTCGTCGCGCCCGTCATGGCGGTCGGTGTGGCAGGCGGGGGTGCGGTGGGAGGCCGGTTCAGTGGGCCGTTTGGGGGTGCCCGGCACCGGGGGCGGGGTGCGGTGGTGATGCTGCGGTCCGGTCGGTGGTGGCGCGGTGGGGGTGGAGTTGTCCACAGGCTCGGCGAGCGGTGGGGGAAGCTCGTAGGCTTTCGGGGTGGTACCGGCGGACGTGGGAGTGGTCGTGGGCGTGGAGGAAGACGTGCAGAGCGCGGCGGGCGTGGTGGGCGCGCCCGAAGGCGGTGTGCTGGCGGACGAGGCGGTGCAGGTGCTGCGCCGGGTGTTCGGGTACGACGCGTTCCGCGGGGAGCAGCGCGAGATCATCGAGCATGTCATCGGGGGCGGGGACGCGGTCGTCCTGATGCCCACGGGCGGCGGGAAGTCGCTGTGCTACCAGATTCCCGCGCTGGTGCGGCCGGGCGTCGGGGTGGTCATCTCGCCGCTGATCGCGCTGATGCAGGACCAGGTCGATGCGCTGCGGGCGCTGGGCGTGCGGGCCGGCTTCCTCAACTCGACGCAGGATCTTGAGGAGCGGCGGCTGGTCGAGGCCGAGTTCCTGGCCGGCGAGCTGGACGTGCTCTATCTGGCGCCGGAGCGGCTGCGGGTCGAGCAGACGGTGCAGTTGCTGGAGCGCGGGAAGATCTCGCTCTTCGCGATCGACGAGGCGCACTGCGTGGCCCAGTGGGGCCACGACTTCCGGCCGGACTACCTGGCGTTGTCGATGCTGCACGAGCGCTGGCCGGACGTGCCGCGGATCGCGCTGACCGCGACGGCGACGAAGGCGACGCACGAGGAGATCACCTCCCGGCTGCGGCTGGACGGCGCCCGGCACTTCGTCGCCAGCTTCGACCGGCCCAACATCCAGTACCGGATCGCGGCGAAGAGCGAGCCCAAGCGGCAGTTGCTGGAGCTGCTGCGCAGCGAGCACGCGGGCGACGCGGGGATCGTGTACTGCCTGTCCCGGGCCTCGGTGGAGAAGACCGCGCAGTTCCTGGTGGACAACGGCATCGAGGCCGTGCCGTACCACGCGGGGCTGGACGCCCGGGTGCGGGCGGCGAACCAGGCGCGGTTCCTGCGGGAGGACGGGCTGGTCGTGGTCGCCACCATCGCGTTCGGGATGGGCATCGACAAGCCCGATGTGCGGTTCGTGGCCCATCTGGACCTGCCGAAGTCGGTGGAGGGGTACTACCAGGAGACCGGGCGCGCGGGGCGGGACGGCCAACCGTCCACGGCCTGGCTGGCGTACGGGCTGCAGGACGTGGTGCAGCAGCGGAAGATGATCGACGGGTCGGAGGGGGACGACGCGCACCGGCGCCGGTTGTCCGCCCATCTGGACGCGATGTTGGCGCTGTGCGAGACGGTGGAGTGCCGGCGGGTGCGGCTGCTGGCCTACTTCGACCAGGAGAGCGGCCCGTGCGGCAACTGCGACACCTGCCTGACGCCGCCGCAGACCTGGGACGGGACGGTGTCCGCGCAGAAGCTGCTGTCGACGGTGGTGCGGTTGCAGCGCGAGCGGGGGCAGAAGTTCGGTGCGGGGCAGATCATCGACATCCTGCTGGGCCGGAAGACCGCCAAGGTCATCCAGTTCGATCACGACGCGCTGAGCGTCTTCGGGATCGGGGAGGATCTGCGCGAGGCCGAATGGCGGGGCGTGGTGCGGCAGTTGCTGGCCCAGGGGATGCTGGCCGTGGAGGGGGACTACGGGACGCTGGTCCTCACCGGGGAGAGCGGCGCGGTGCTGCGCGGGCAGCGGCAGGTGCCGATGCGGCGGGAGCCGGAGAAGCCGGCCCGGGCGGCCAAGGCGAAGATCAAGGGCAAGCGGGCGCCGGTGGATCTGCCGGCGGAGGCGCTGCCGGTCTTCGAGGCGCTGCGCGCCTGGCGGGGCCGCACGGCCAAGGAGCAGGGCGTCCCGGCGTATGTGATCTTCCATGACGCGACGCTGCGGGAGATCGCGGTGACGGGCCCGGCGAGCATCGCCGAGCTGGGCGCGCTCAACGGCGTGGGCGAGAACAAGCTCGCCAAGTACGGCGAGCAGATCCTCCAGGTGCTGGAAGGACGGGAAGACGAGGCGGCCGGGGCCGATGTGGCGCCTGGTGCGGTCGGGACCACTGCGGCGGCGACGCCGCCGCCCGCGAAGGTGCCGGCGGCGGTGCCGGCCGAGGACGAGGAGGTGCTGCCGGAGCCGCCGGATGACATCGATTGGTGAGGAGTGCGCGGGGCGAGAGAGGGCGCTCAACTCCCGCGTCTGATACGGCGGGTGGCGCTCACGGGCCGGCCGCGGCGTCTGCCGGGGGCTGCTGCGGGAAGGTGAGGATCGCGCTGGCGCCGCCGTCGGGGCCGTTGCCGAAGTGCAGGCCGATGCCGAGCACGGCGGCCTGGCCGACGGCGATGGTCAGGCCGAGGCCGTGGCCCTTGCCGCGACCCGGGGCGTCGGTGCGGAAGCGTTGCGGGCCGTGGCGGAGCAGCGCGTCGGGGTAGCCGGGGCCGTGGTCGCGCACCTCGATGGTGGGGGTGCCGCCGAGTGGCGCGACGACGGTGACGACGACCGGGGGCCGGCCGTGCCGGTGCGCGTTGAGGACGAGGTTGGCGAGGATGCGGTCCAGGCGGCGGCGGTCCGTTTCGACGACCGTGTCGGTGAGGATGCGCACCTCGGTGTCGAGGCCGGTGGCGCGCACGGAGCGGACGACCAGCGGGCCGAGTTCGTAGGCGGCGAGGTCGGCGTGCTCGGTGCCGGTGTCCAGCCGGGAGATCTCCAACAAGTCCTCGGTGAGCCGGTGCAGGGCCCGCAACCGGTCGTTGATCATCTCCTTGGGGCGGCCCTCCGGGAGCAGGGCGGCGGAGGCGAGGATGCCGGTGAGCGGGGTGCGCAGCTCGTGGGCGACGTCGGCGGTGAAGCGCTGTTCGGCCTCCAGGCGGCCCTGGAGGGTGGCGGCCATGGAGTCCAGGGCGGCCGCCACGGCCGTCACCTCGTCGCCCGCCGCGGGCCCGCCGCCGGGGCGTTGCCCCGCGGCCTCGCCGACCCTGGCGTCCAGGTCGCCGGCGCTGATCCGGCGGGCGACGGCCGCGGTGGTGGTCAGCCGGCGGCTGATGCGCCGGGCCAGGAAGAGGCCGGCGAGGGCGACGGCCGCGGCGGCGAGGACGGCCGAGCCGAGGATGGCGGTGTCGAACTTGTCCAGCGTCCAGCGGGTGTTCCCGTACGGCGACCAGACGGCCATGATCTGGCTGCCAGCCGGTGCCGCCGCCCACATCACGGGCTGGCCGCGATAGCTGCCGACCATGCTGCCGCGCCGCCCCTTGCGCACCAACGCCCGCAGCTCGCCGGGGAGTTCGGGCGGGTCGAGGACGGAGTTGATGCCCTCGCGCGAGGTGCCGTACTCGAAGAGGTCCAGCGCGACGTCGAGGTCGGCGTGGGTCTGCTTGCGGACCTGGCCGACGGTCTGGCGGGCCACCGCGTTGTGCACGAGCACCCCGAGGACGGCGGCGACCGCGCAGCACACCGCGGTCACGGTCAGCGCGATCTTCCAGCGGAGGGAGACGGCGGGCCGGCGGCGCCTCATGCGGCGCGCCCCTCCGGAGTGGGGGGCGGCGAGGAGGGCCTGGGCTTGTGGGCCACGTCGAGGGTGAGGTCCCACAGGCCCATCGCGTGGCCGTCCCAGACGTAGTCGGTGACGCTGACGTAGCGCGGGTCCTTGGTGGGTTCGCGGACCGCGAGGTGGCCGGCGGCGAGCTCGACGCCGGCGAGCACCGCGCGCAGCGCGAGGATCCGGGTGACCACCGCGTCCCGGACGGTGTAGACGCGCAGTTCGCTGGTGCGGCGGTCGAGGTCGACGACGGCGATCAGGTCGGGCTTGCCGTCGTCGGTGAGGTCGTGCAGCACCGGGCGGCGCACCGAACCGGGTGGGGGCGGGGCGGCACCGGAGGCGGCGAAGTCGGCGTCGAGGACGGTGAGCGGGTCGACGTGGGTCAGGTCGCCGCTCGGGACGCGCGGGAGGGCGGTGAGCGGCTTGAGGGCGGCCGGGTTCTCGTTCTCGCGCAGCGGGGCGGGCGAATACTGCGGCCAGAGCTCCAACGGGGCGGTGACGCGGCGCGCCCGGCCCTCGTCCTTGAGTCCCTCGGGGCTGGCGCAGCCGGCGAGCAGGGACAGGGCCAGGGGCAGGCAGAGGGCGGCCAGGGTGAGCGGCCCGGCGCGGGCACGGGGACCGGGCGCCGGGGCGTGCGGGCCGGCGATCGGGGCGCTCTCTACGGGGCGAAATGCGGGCATAGCGTGATCAAGCTACCCAAGGTGCGGGCCCGGGGAATCTTTGGAACGGCCGTTCCGGCGGCGGGCGGACGGGACGGCCGGGCCGGTGGGTGCGGAGGCGGCCGCGGCGGGGCGGGGGGCGGCACGGCGACGGCAACTGGCTCCGGCCCGCCCCGGAGCGCCCCTGCCCGCCCCGGGCCTCGGGAAACGCCCCGTCCGTCACAGGACTGACCGCAGAGGTGGGGCTGACTGTTACACAACGTACGGACCGCCGTTATGGACCCTCCGTAGCGTGCTCACACGAACCGCACCCCTAGGGCGGCCGCCGGCCGCCCATGTCGAGGAGCCCCCATGCGTGCTCAGCGCCGCTCCGTGATCCGTACCGCCGTCGTCGCCGCCGGTGCGCTGGCCGCCTTCGCGCTCCCCACGGGAGCCGCGTTCGCCGCCGGCTCCATGGTGCCGACGGAGAGCCGGGCGTCGATCATGCTCCCGGACGACGGGCTGGCCGGCCTCGCCGAGAAGGCCGGGCACCTGCCGAAGGCGGGCGTCCTCGGCGGCGCGGCCGCGCTGGGCGCGGTCAGCGTGGGCGTCGCGGTGCAGCGCCGGCGGCAGGAGCCGTCGGACCGGTCCCGGTAGGCGACCGGGTTCCGGTAAGCCGGCCCCCGGTCGCACCCTCCCCCGGCGCCTCAGTCGTCCTCGCCGCCCCCTTCCGCGGCCAGACGCTGGACCTGCGCGTACCCCAGGGCGTCCCCGGCGGGTGCGGTGCCCGCGCGGATCGCGTCGGCCGCCGCGCAGGCCGCGCCCAGGGCCGTGCGGAACAGCAGCGAGCCGGTGCTGATGCGGCGGACGCCGAGGTCGGCCAGCTCGCGGACGGTGTGCCGGCCCGGTGCGAAGAGGATGTTCAGGGGCGCGGGGATGCCGTCGACGAGCGTCGCGATGTCCGCCGGGGCGGCGACGCCCGGGACGAAGACGCCGTCCGCGCCGGCCGCCAGGTAGGTCTCGGCCCGGGCCAGGGCCGCCGACAGCGGTGGCGGGGCGTCCACCAACCAGTGGGTGTCGACCCGGGCGTTGACGAAGAGGCCCGGGGTGCGCTCCTTCACCGCGGCGATCAACTCGGCCTGACGGGCCGGGTCTTGCAGCCCCCCGCCGCCGGGGAGCCCGTCCTCCAGGTTGATCCCGGCCGCCCCGTAGGACGCCAACTCCGCCACGAGGTCGGCGACGTGTGCCGGCCCGCCGCCGTAGCCGCCCTCGATGTCGACGGTGTACGGGCAGGGCAGCCGGCCGGCGAGGCGGCGGGCCAGGGCGAGGGTGGCGTCGCGGACCTCGGCCAGGCCCAGGCCGTCCGGACGGCCGTGGGCGGCGGCGATGCCCAGGCTGGTGGTGCCGACCGCCGGGTGTCCGGCGTCGGCGAGGGCGGCGGCCGAGGCACTGTCCCAGGCGTTGGGGAGCAGCAGCGGGCGGCCGGGGGCCTGGTGCAGGGCGTGGAAGGCGGCGGACCGCGGGTCGGGGCCCGGGGTGCGCGCGGGGTCGGCGTGGGTGGTCATGCGGGCACCGTAGGACGACGACGTGTCGGCGGTCGCCGAAACGTGGCGGCGGACAATGGACGTATGACCTCGTCCAACGGGACACATGGGCACGGGACGCCGGAATCGGCGACCGGCACCGGATCCTCCGGGACCGCTGGGAGCTCCGGGGCCTTTGGGCGCCCGGTCCCGGCGCCCGCCCCCGACCAGAGCCACGAGCTGGCCCGGTTGGCCGCGCTGCTGGCCGACCGCACCCGGGCCGCGTTCTGCCTGGCGCTACTCGACGGGCGGGCCTGGACCGCCGGCGAGCTGGCCGCGTACGCGGGGGTGGCGCCGTCCACCGCGAGCGAGCACCTGTCCCGGCTGACCGACGGCGGGCTGCTCGTCGAGCGGCGGCAGGGCCGGCACCGCTACGTCCAGCTCGCCGGGCCGCGCGTCGCCGAGCTGCTGGAATCGGTGACCGCGCACCTCGATCCGCCGTCGGCGCCGCCGCGCGGGCTGCGGGCGGTCAACGCGTTGGCGGCGCTGGCCCGCGGCCGGACCTGCTACGACCACCTGGCCGGCCGGCTCGGCGTCGCCCTCACCGACGCGATGACCGCGCGCGGACTGCTGGACCAGGACGGCGGGTTCGCGCTCACCGACACCGGGCGGCAGTGGTTCACCGACGCCCTCGGGGTGCCGGCCGACGCGCTGCGCGGCGGCCGCCGCCCGCCGGCCCGGGGCTGCCTGGACTGGACCGAGCGCCGTCAGCACCTGGCCGGCGCGGCCGGCGCCCGGCTCTGCGAACGGCTGCTGGAGCGGCACTGGATCCGCCGCATCGGCACCGGCCGGGCGGTCCGCCTCACCTCGGAGGGCACGGACGCGCTACGGGAGTTGCTGGGGATCGACGGGGCGACGGCGGGGCTGGCGCAACCGCCCACCGGTCCGTAACCGCCCATGGGTCCGTAACGGGCCGCGGGGCGCAGCCCGTTGGGCACGCGGGACGCCCCGTAGTGGCCGGCGTCTCCCACGCCGCCCATACGGAACGCTCAGCAATACCCCGCGCCCCCGGGACCGCCCACCCGCGTGTACAGCGTGATCCGCGCCCCCCGTACCTGGGTGCTCCGGCACACCACGAACGACCCGCGCAGCGTGGCCCGTTTGGCGAGTTCCTGGTCGCTGTCGTCGAGGGGCTGCCCGGCCGGGTCGGCGGCGACCACGATGCGGCGGCTGGCCAGCATCCGGTCGCGGATCGCGTCGCCGGAGACCTCCGTGCCGTAGAGGGTGTGGGACGCCACCGGGCTCTGGTTCAGGGCGAGATCGCGCAGCCCGCGGAAGTCGCGCGGCCGGGTCGCCGCCCAGACCCGGCGGCGGGCCGGGGCGAAGAGCAGCCCGTCGCCCGGCTCGGACAGCCGCCGGACGGACCGGGCGACCGCGGTGACGTCGTCGACCCGGCTGTCCGGGCTGCGCAGATGGATGTCCACCGGCAGCAGCGCGAGCAGCACCGCCGCCACCCCCGCCAGCCGCCGCAGCCGCCGGCCGCGGGTCTGGTCGCCCTCGCCGGCCGGCCGCAGCAGTGGGGCCAGCGCGGCGCCGGCGACCAGCGCGAACCCGACGACGTAGTAGAGGACGTAGCGGTCCACGTAGGCGGGCTCGACGTTCGACAGGAGCAGCAGCAGGAACGTGGGGAGGAGCAGCAGCGCGAGGCCGAGGGCGCGCAGGCCGACGGGGCCGCGGGAGCGGATCGGGACGCGGGCGCAGAGGGCGCCGACGGCGGCGAGCACGGCGAAGGTCAGCAGTTGGATCGGGTCCGGCCAGGTCAGCCAACTGGTCTGGGCCGCCTGGCGGGTGCTGAAGACGGCGAGCGGGACCAGCGCCGCGACGACGGTGCCGGCGGCGAGCGCCCAGGAGCGCCGCACGCGACGCGGCAGCCGGGCCAGGACGACCGCGGCGCCGTGCGCGGGCAGCGCCAGCGACGCGAACTCGTGCAGCAGACAGGCCAGCAGCATCAGCGCGGTGTAGCCGGGCCAGAGGGCGCGGTGCGGACCGGGATGCGCGGTGGCGCGCGCCGGCGCCGCGGCGTGCTCGACGGCCAGCACCAGCAGGTACGACGCCCAGACGACCAGCGCGCAGACCGTCGCGTAGGAGCGGCCCTCCTGCGCGTACTGCTGGACGACCGGGACCAGCGCGAAGGTCAGCCCCGCGCACAGCCCGGCCCGCCGGCCGGCCAGGCGCCACCCCAGCAGCGCCACCCCGGCGGCGGCCGCCGTCATGGCCGCGACGGACGGCAGCCGCAGGCCGATCACCTCGCCGAGGGCATCGCCGAGCGTGGCGTCGTAGACCGCGAACCAGCAGTGCATCAGCGCGTAGTAGAGGCCGTGCACGACGTCGATGTGCTGGAGGGCCGCCCAGAGGTCGGGCAGGCTGCGGTGCGCCATGTCGTAGGTGACCGCCTCGTCCCGCCAGACGGCGTCGCCGCGGCGGATTCCCCAGGCGCCCAGGAACAACATCAGCCCCGCGGGCACCAGCACCACCGCGCTCCGCACCGCCCATACGGGGCGGACGGCGACGAAGGCGGTGACCCGGGGGTAGGGCGGGGAAGCGGTGGCCGTCCCGGCACCGGCGGCCGGGGCGACGGCCCGGACCGCCGCGACCGCCCGGCGCGGCCGCGGCTTCGGCGCCGGATGCGGGTTCTGCGCGGAACGCGGGGGGTGCGACGAGCGCGACGGGTCGATGGCGGGCTCCGGTCACCTCGGGAACGGCACGGCCCGACGGGCGCGCGGCGGGCGAGCGATCAGGCGCCCACCTTAGGGGGAACGAGGGGGAGCGAGCGGCAGCGAAAACGGCCGGACGGCCGGGGGATGGCCACCATCCCCCGGCCGTCCGGCCGCCGTTCTCAGCCCAGTCGGGTCAGCTTCGCCCCGAAGGACGGCTTGCCGAGGTCCGACTTCAGCGCCACCGGGACCTTCTGCTGGCTCTCGCCGTTGCCGACGGTCAGCTCGCCGACGACGGTGCCGGCCTTGGCCTCGTGCGGAATCGCCTTGCCGTCGTCGCCGAGGCTCAACTGGAGCTGCTGGCCCGGGACTCCGCCCGCGCTCAGGTCCTTGGTCGCGACGACCGGCGTCTGCCCGCCGAGCCCGTCGTCGACGTAGCCGACGACCTGGCCCTTGGTCACGGCCTTGGCCGAGGTGAGCGCGGAACGCACCGCCTCGATGACCTTCTTGCTGTTGTTCTTGACCATGGTCAGGCTGTTGGACGCGTCGGGGTCGAGCCCCTTGAAGTGCTGGTCCATCATCGTGCCGAGGATCAGCCGGTCCTTGCCGTCCACGGTCTTGTAGGCCGCCCAGGACAGCGTGCCGCCGGCCGCCGAACTGGAGCCGGTCTTGATGCCCTTGATGCTCATCCCGGCCAGCAGCAGGTTGTCGTTGTTGTTGTTGATCCGATCCGGCAGGCCCGGGATCTCGGCGTTGGGCATGGCGACGATCGGCCGGAAGGCGTCGAACTTCATGACCGCCTCCGCCAGCTTGATCTGGTCGACGGCGGTGCTCACCGTCTTGGCGTCCAGGCCGCTGGGGTCCGTGTAGGTGGTCTTGGACATCCCCAGGTCCTTGGCCGCGTCGTTCATCTTCTTGACGAACGCCGCCTCGTCGCCGGACTGGGTGTCCCAACGGGCCAGCAGCCGGGCGATGTTGTTGCCGGACGGGATCATCAGCATCTTGAGCATGTCCTGCTCGCTGAACTTCTGCCCCGCCTTGAGCCCCGCGATCCGCGACTCGCTCTCGGAGTTGCCCTCCTGCACCGCCTTGTCGTCGACCTCGATCTGCGGACCCTTCTCGCTCTTCTTGAGCGGGTGGTCCCGGAGGATCACGTAGGCCGTCATGATCTTGGCGACGCTGGCGGTCGGCACGGGCTTCTCCTCGCCGAACGTGCCGACCTGGCCGGAGCCGACGACCTTGACGGCCGCCTGCCCCTGCTCGGGCCACGGGATGGACAGCTTGTCGCCCCCGAAGGTGAACGAGGACTTGGCGTCGCCGAGGGTCAACTTCGGGTCGGGCAGCGGGCGCACCGCCTGGACCACCGCGAAGATGATCACCAGCAGCGCCACCAACGGGGTCCAGATCTTGACCCGTCGGACGAGGGTGCGCACCGGCGTCTCGGGCGGTGGCGGGGTGTTGGTGAGCTTCGCCAACAGGTCGAGCGGCGGCAGCGGTTCCTGCCGGGTCCGCTCGGACTCGGCCTCCGCGGCGTCGGGCTTCCCGGCGTCGGGCTTCCCGGCCGGCTTGTCCGGCGCGGCGGCGGGCGGCATCGCGTCGGACGCCTCGCCGGCGGGCTCGGCCTTGTCGGCGGCCTTGCCAGCGGGCTTCTCGGCGGGCGCCGACGCGGACTTCCCGGCGCCGGCGGCGCCGACTGCCGTGCCGGCGGCCTTCTTCCCGTCCTTCTGCGCGGCCTTCTTCGCGTCCTTCCCGTCAAAGGGCGCGCCCGCTTCCTTGTCCTGGCCCTTCGCGTCGTCCGCGTCCGCGGCGCTGCCGGGCTTGCCGAGCGGGGTCTTGGGCGCGGTCTTGCCGATCGACCGCTCCGCCGAGCCGTCGTCCGCCGGCTTCAACGCCACGAACTGGCTGGTCCGCTCCGCGTCCTGCTCCTCGGCGCCGGCCGCCTCGGCCTTGACGTCGTCGCGCTTGGCGTCGCCCGGCTTGGCGTCGGCGGGCTTGGCCTTCGCGTCGCCGGTCGTGCCGTCATCCGGCTTGGCGTCGTCGGAACCGGCCTTCGCCGCGCCGGACTTGGACGCATCGGCCTTGGGGGCATCGCCCCCGGCGGCGCTCGCGGGGGCACCCTTCCCCGCGCCCTTGCCGGCGTCCTTCTCGGCGTCCCGCGCCCCGCTCCCGCCACTGTTGCCCAGCTTGAAGGTGGTGGTCGGCTGATCGGCGGGACGTTCCTGCTCCGTCTCCTCCGCCTTCTCGGCCTTCTCGCCCTCGCCGGAGGACTCCGACTTCCCGGCCTTCGCTATGGCAAACACCCGCGTCGCGTCGTCGGCCGGTGCCTCGTCGGGGCTCTCGCCCTTGCCCTTCTGCGCGCCGACCTTCTGCGCCCCGACCGTCGTGAAGACGGCGGTCGCCTGGTCAACGGCCTTCGCGGCCGACTCGGCCTTCTCCTTTGACTCGGCCTTCTCCGCAGCCTCGGACTTCTCCTCGACCTCGGGCTTCTCCGCGGCCGCGGGCTTCTTCGTTGCCTCCGGCTTCTTCGCCGGCTCGGCCTTGTCGGCCGCCTCGGACTTCTTCGCGGGCTCGGCCTTCTTCGCCGGCTCGGACTTCACCTCCGAGGGCGCGTCGGCCCGCTGAGCACCCTCGCCACCCTTGGCCTCGGTTTCACCCTCAGCATCGCCCGCCGCGCCGTCCTGGGCCGCCCCAGGCGCCTTCACGGCCCCCTTCGCGGGCTCCTTCGAGGCCCACTTCGGCTTCGACCCGTTCGCCGCGCCGGAAGCCCTGCCGGCACCGGAGCCCTCACCCTTGCCGCCGGAGGGCTTGCCGTCGGAGGTCTTACCGTCAGCAACCTTCGCGCCGGACTCGGGCGCGTCCGTCCCGCCGGCGGACGGCTTCTCGTCGCGGCGGACCGTCAGCCGCGGATCCCGTTCGGTGCGCGCCGCCCTCCCCGACGACTGCTCCTTGCCCGACTTCTTGTCCGACTTGTCGGGGGACTCGCCCGCCACCGATGTCTCCTTCACTACGTCGCACTGCCCTGCCTGTGCTAGCTGGCCCGAACGGAACCAGTGTTCCCAAGTGTCCTGTGTCCGAGCGGCCGGTTCCCACCGCCACGCGAACCGGTACAGGCCGCGCCCCTCGGAAGATGTCGCCGACGTGCTAGACGAGAACGACATACCTACCGGTTCCCTACCGAACCACCCACGCACTCTCGACAGATGAATGTGAGAGGGGTCACCCTGTCATTCATCCACGCGGGGAGGCTTGGATGGGCAGGAGCCGCAGAACAATTCCGGAGGAGCTTCTGCTGCTGGCTTTGGACCCGGCCACGGGCACCACAGCACAGCCGCAGTCGCTCGACCTCGGCCTGGCAGGGGCCCAGCTAGTGGAGCTGGCCCTGGCAGGACGGATAGCCCCAGATGGGGATCGTATCGCCGTGGTGATGGCACGGCCGACAGGAGATCCGACTCTGGACTCCGCACTCGAACTGCTGCGCAGGCGCGGCAGTCCGGTACGCGCGGTCCACTGGATCGGCGGGCCCCGACTGGGGCTGCGCCAGACCTACCTCACGCATCTCGAACGGTGCGGCATGGTCCATGCCGTGGCGGGACAGATGTGCGGGGTGCTGCCGACGACGCGCTACCAAGCGACGGAGACGGCGATCAGCCGGGAGATCAGGACCCGGCTCGACAACGCGATCCGCACCGGCGTCCCACCGGACCCGCGGACCGCGGCGCTCGCCGCACTGGCCCATGCGGTCGGCCTCGGCAAGCACCTCTACCCGGGGAACGAGGGGCGCTCATCGCGCTCCCGTCTGCGGGACCTGATCCGGCACGACCCCATGGGCGGCCTGGTCGCGCACGCCGTCATGGACGTGCAGAACGGCGTCGCGGCGCAGCCGCGGCGGGGCTCGGGTCAAAGCGGCCCGGCCGGCCGGAAGTCCACGGGCCGGGCGGCCGACACGACCGGAGTGCCGGGCCAGTCCCGGCGACACGGACACGGCAGCATGGCCCGGGTCGGCGCCCGCTAGCGACCGCCGGCGCGCACCACCGGGCGCTCTCGCGCAGCATCGCACCACCCTTTCCCGGACCGTTCGGGAGCCGCAGTGAGAGGCGCGGGGTGGCGGACCGAGCCGTTCGGACGACGGCCGGCCCGCCACCCCGCGCACCTGTACGTGCTCGCCTTCTGTGGTCATTCGACTGCGCGGCGTCCACATGAAGTGGCAGTCTGCTCAAGAGGAAATGACAGCAGTACGGAGCCGGAGGTGCACGTACCGTGGCGTCCAACGTCAACCCCACCGTCAGGCGACGCCGATTGGGCCAGGAGCTGCGCAGGCTCCGGGAGGACAAGGGCCTGACGGCGGAGCAGGTGGCCGAGCGGCTGCTGGTCTCCCAGTCGAAGATCAGCCGACTGGAGAACGGCCGGCGCAGCATCAGCCAGCGCGACGTCCGCGACCTGTGCGGGGTCTACGAGGTCGAGGACCGCCGGATAGTGGATTCGCTGATGCAGATGGCCAAGGATTCGCGCCAGCAAGGCTGGTGGCACGCCTTCGGCGACATCCCGTACAGCGTCTACATCGGTCTGGAGACCGAGGCGGCGTCGCTGCGGACGTACGAGTCCCTGCTGGTGCCGGGCCTGCTGCAGACGCCCGGCTACGCCGAGGCGGTCATCCCCGGCACGATCCCGGAGCTGGCGCCGGAGGACCTGGAGAAGCGCATCCAGGTGCGGATGCGACGGCAGGAGCGGGTCAACGACCCCGATCGTCCGCTGCGGCTATGGGTCGTCCTGGACGAGAGCGCGCTACGGAGGGTGGTCGGCAGCCACCTGATCATGCGGGAGCAGTTGGAGCACCTCGTCGAGGTGAGCAAGCTGCCGCACGTGACGGTGCAGGTGCTGCCGTACGGCGCCGGGGCGCACGCCGGGATGTCCGGCACGTTCTCGATCCTGGAGTTCGACGACGCGGCGGATTCCAGCGTGGTCTACATCGAGGGCGTCACCAGCGACCTGTACCTGGAGAAGACCAACGACGTACACAAGTACACGATCATGTACGAGCACCTGCGGGCCCAGGCGTTGAGCGCGGAGGCGAGCCGGGAGTTCATCGCGGAGGCCGCCAAGCGCCATGCCGATGCGCTGAGTTGAGGGCGGGCTGGCCGGGTGTCGACGGCCGCGATCGGCCGGAATGTTGAATTCCGGTGAACGAGGTCGCAAGGTACACCCGCGCCAGCACGCCTGAGAAGCGATCATTGAATATGCCATGCGGACGGGTGAACGGCCCTCTCCGGCCGGTGATGTTGGCGCGTAGCGTCGGTCTCACCGAATCCCCGGTAACTCAGAGTAAGTTGGAGTGAAAATGGCCGTTCAGCCCAATTCCGCGTTCTCCTGGACCAAGTCCTCGTACTCCGGCGCCAACGCCTGCGTGGAGATCGCCGTGCCGACCGCCGCGGCCATCGCGGTGCGTGACTCCAAGGACCCCGAGGGCCCGCGCCTCACGTTCGACAACTCCTCCTGGCACAACTTCGTTTCGGACCTCTCCGCCGGCGCGTTCGACCTCTCCTGACCCGCGCCGCAGCAACCCCATTCCGTGTGATCGCAGGCACGGATACGAGCCCTCTCGACTGGATCGCCGTCCCGGCCGAGGGGGCTCGGCCATGTCCGCACTCCGGCGCGCGCGGCGCAACCGCCGCCGCGTTCACCGGAGTTCGTCCACGTACCGGTCCGTGCCGGGGACGGTCGGGACGAACGGGGCGACCAGTTCCACCCGGCCCAGGCCGGCGGCGGCCACCTCCGCGTCCAGGCCGGTGAGGTGCTCCGGGAAGGCGCGGCGCGGGTCCTGTTCCAGGAACCACAGCAGGGTCAGCCGGGTGTCGACGCCCGCGACCTGTTGGACGTAGGGCATCCGGTCGGCGGGCAGCGGCGTCGGCCGGAAGACGGTGACCAGCGCCGCCGGCGAACTCGCCAACCGGCGGGGCAGATCGTGGTCGCGCAGCCAGGCCAGCAGGGCGGCGCGGTGCTCCGGGCCGTCGGTGTCGATGACCTCCAGGACGAGTCCGGCGTAGGGGTGGTCGAGGGCGTGGGTGTCGCGGGGGCCGGCGGCGCCGTCCCGGTAGACGGTGGCCGCGTGGTCGTGGAAGGCGGTGAGGACGTGGGTGCGGTCCTGGAAGATCCGGCCGTCGCGGTGCAGGCGCTGGTTGGTGGCGACGGTCCACCGCATGTGGGCGTCGTAGCGGCCGGCGGTCAGCCAGTAGGTGGTGAGGTAGCAGCCGGCGGTGACGGGGCGGGCGACCGTGGAGTGCCGTGGGTAGCGCAGGAGTTGGAGGTCGCGGGTGGCGACCCAGCGGCGGCCGGCGAAGATCCAGGGCATGGCCATCGCGCCGGCGATGTAGTGGTCGTCCTCGTACCAGCGGTTGTAGGCGCGTTCGTGGCCGGGGTGCGGTTCGACCAGGGTGATCAGGGCGTGGCCGGGGCGGGCGGCGTACGGGCCGGTGGCGGGCAGGGCGGCGTAGGCGGCGAGGTCGTCGGGGGTGGCGGCGGGGGCGGTGTGGTGGTCGTCGGTCGTCATGGCGGCAGGTGTAACTGACGTGCCATCAGAAGTGGAGGGGTGCGGAGGAGGAATCCCGGCGGCGGGGCGGTGGTTCACCATATGGGCAGTCCTGCGCGGGCGGCCGGGGTCTTCCTAGGCTGCCCGGCACCTGCGGCTCACGGTGGTTCACGCAGCGTCCGAGCGAGGAGAGTCGACATGACGGATCAGGTCCACACCGCCGCGCCCGTCCCCGAGTTCGCCGCCCGGGCGAAGCGGACCGGTGCCTCGCCCGTGCGCGAGATCCTGGCGCTGACCGCGCGCCCCGAGGTGATCTCGTTCGCCGGCGGGCTGCCGGCGCCCGAACTCTTCGACGCCGAGGGGATATCCGCGGCCTTCGCCGAGGTGCTGGCCCGGTCGCCGGAGCGGGTGTTGCAGTACTCGACCACGGAGGGCGACCCGGCGCTGCGGGCGGCCGTCGCGGCCCGCACCACCGCCCGCGGGCTGCCCACCGCCCCCGACGACCTGCTGGTCACCACCGGCTCCCAGCAGGGGCTGACGCTGTTGGCCACCGCGCTGTTGGAGCCGGGCGACGTGGTGCTGGTGGAGGACCCCTGCTATCTGGCGGCGCTGCAGATCTTCTCCCTCGCGGGCGCCCGGGTGGTGGCGGTGCCCACCGACGACGAGGGGCTGGACCCGGTGGCGCTGGACGAGATCGCCGCCCGCGAGCGCCCCACCCTCCTCTATGTCATCCCGACGTTCCAGAACCCCACCGGACGGACGCTGACCGCCGAGCGGCGCGCGGCGGTCGCCCGGGTCGCCGCCCGGCGCGGGCTGTGGATCGCCGAGGACGACCCGTACGGGGAGCTGCGGTTCGAGGGCGAGCCGCAGCCCTGGATCGCCGCGCTGCCCGGGGCGGAGGACCGCACGGCGCTGCTCGGCTCGTTCTCCAAGGTGATGGCGCCGGGGCTGCGGCTGGGCACGCTGCGGGCGCCGGCGGCGCTGCGCCGGGCCTGCGTGATCGCCAAGCAGGCCGCCGATCTGCACACCTCGACCGTCGACCAGGCCGCCGCGGCGCGGTACTTGGCGGCATCGGACCTGGACGCGCATCTGGCGCGGGTTCGGGGCGCCTATCGGGAGCGGCGGGACGCCCTGGTGGCGGGGCTGCCGGCGGCGCTCCCCGAGGGCTCGCGGTGGAACCGCCCGGAGGGCGGGATGTTCGTCTGGGCGACGCTGCCGGCGGGGTACGACGCGGCGGCGCTGCTGCCTCAGGTGGTGCGCCACGACGTGGCGTATGTGCCGGGGGCACCGTTCTTCGCCGGGCGGCCGGACCCGGCGGCGATGCGGCTGTCGTTCGTGACGCACGGCCCGGAGGAGATCGACGAGGGGCTGCGGCGGCTGCGCGCGGCGCTGGCCTAGGGTGCGGCGGGGCGCGTCGGGTGGCGGAAAATCCGCTTCCCGGCGGGCCCGGTGCGGGCGCAGACTGGAGGGTCCACGGCGCGCGCCCCGCGACGCACGACGAACCGGCGGGTGCGCCAACCACCCACGCCGCACAGGAAGTTGCCAGGCGTCCGCCCTGGAGGCCGGATGAGCAGTGGCCCCGACCTGAGGGACCCCGGAGATCCCCCGACCCGCCCGTCCCCGTCGCTGCGGCGCCGCCTGCGGACCGGGCTGCGGGACCTCGGATCGCGGTGCCGCGGCGCCGGGCGCTGGCTGCGCGCGCACGCCCGGCACGCGCTGGTGGTGGGCGTGGTCACCTCGGTCGTCGGCGCGCTCGCCACGTTCGGCGTCAGCCAACTCCCCAAGCTGTACGAGAAGCCGCCGCCCAGCTGCCCCGGGGCCGGCTGCGACGGCAAGGACCCGAACGCCACCGGGTGCGGGGTGGACGCGGTGACCTACGAGCCGGCGGCGGGCAATCCGGTCCGCCTCCACCTGCGGTACAGCAAGCGCTGCGGCGCCGTCTGGGGGCGGATCGTGGCGGGCGGGGTCGGCGACGAGGTGACGGTGAGCGTGACCGGCGGCTCGTCCCGCAGCGCCTTCATCGCCTCCTACCACGACGTCTACACGCCGATGGCGTCGGTCGGCGACACCTTCCGGGCGCGGTTCTGCGCGGTGCCGACGAACAGCCCCAACCGGTCCGGCTCCTGGGTCAAGTACTGCTTCGAGGCGACGCAGGTGTCGACCTGGGACTGAGCGGGGAGCGGCGCGGCTCCGGCCTTCTCTTCGCGGTACCGCGCGCCTACCCTGTTCCCTCGCCACGCATCTGACGTAGCGTCAGACACCCGCTCCGTGGCCGATCGACAGGAGGCCCGCGCATGCTGCTCCGCGACAAGACCGTCATCGTCTCCGGGGTCGGCGCCGGGCTCGGCCACCGGGTCGCGGCGGCCTGCGTACGGGACGGCGCCCGCGTCGTGCTGGGCGCGCGCACCGAGCGGAACCTCGCGGACACCGCGGCCCGGATCGACGCGTCCGGCGGGCGCACGGCCTGGCGGGCGACCGACATCGGCGACGAGGCGCAGTGCGCGGCGCTGGCCGAGGTGGCCGTGGAGCGGTTCGGCGGGATCGACGCGGTGATCCATGTCGCGGCGCTGGACGACCAGTTGGGGGGCGTGCGGGACGCCGACTTCGACGCCTGGCGGCGGGTGGTCGACGTCAACCTCTTCGGCACGCTGCGGATGACCCGCGCCTGCCTGCCGGCGATGACGGCGGGCGGCGGCGGCTCGGTGGTGCTGATCGGCACCCAGTCGTCGGTGGCCGCGCCCTCGCAGGTGCAGCAGGCGGCCTACGCGGCGTCCAAGGGCGGGCTGGTGTCGGCGATGTACTCGTTGGCGCGGGAGGTGGGGCCGGACCGGATCCGGGTCAACACCGTGCAGCCGGGCTGGATGTGGGGCCCGCAGGTGGCGGCGTTCGTGCGCCGGACCGCGGC
The DNA here is from genome assembly GCF_044769405.1 of Streptomyces sp. NPDC090442. NCBI lineage: Bacteria > Bacillati > Actinomycetota > Actinomycetes > Kitasatosporales > Streptomycetaceae > Streptomyces > Streptomyces sp. NPDC090442. The sequence goes on along the minus strand of NZ_JBIVXW010000021.1, from coordinate 88,177 downwards.
GGATGAGGGGGTGCCGGAGTCCGCGGTGCTGGGGCGCCTGGCCGGGCGGATGGCGCTGCCGGAGCTGGCGACCGACGCGGACGTGGCGGAGGCGGCGGTCTTCCTGGCCTCGGACCGGGCGCGGGCCATCACCGGCCAGTCGCTGCTGGTGAACGCGGGCGAGCTGATGCGGTAGCGGGCGGCGCGGGCCGGGCACGGACCGCGCCGCGCGACGGCGCCCAACGGCCGTACGGGGCAGAGCCCGTACGGCCGTCCTGCGTGTGGTGGCGCACCGCCCTCGTTCGCTTCGCTGACCTCCGTTCACACCCATGACCGTCCAGACCCTTGACCGGTGCGCTCGGCGAACGGTTCAATCCCCAAAGTCTCCGCTCCGAACGGGGACTTGGCACCGCAGGACCGCAGCACGGCGAAGTGTTTCCACATCTGGAACGTTCACAGGGCGGACCCCTGGAGGGGGCATGAACAGTCTCGACTGGGCCGTGCTCATCGGCTACTTCGGCGTGATGGTCGCGATCGGGATGTGGTCGCACCGGCGGGTGGACGACGTCGGCGACTTCTTCACCGCCGGCGGCCGGATGCCGTGGTGGCTGTCCGGCATCTCGCACCACATGTCCGGCTACAGCGCCGTGATGTTCACCGGCTACGCGGGCATCGCCTACCAGTACGGCATCACCTCCTACGTCACCTGGTCCTTCCCCATCGCCGTCGGGATCGCCATCGGGGCCCGGCTGTTCGCCGGCCGGCTGAACCGGCTGCGGTCCCGGCTCGGCGTCGCCTCGCCGCTGGAGTACCTCAAGAACCGCTACGACCTGCGCACGCAGCAGGCGCTCGCCTGGTCGGGGGTGCTGCTGAAGGTGGTGGACGTGGGCGCCAAGTGGGCGGCGATCGCCACCCTGTTGTCGGTCTTCACCGGGCTCTCGCTCAACCAGGGCATCCTGCTCACCGGGGTGATCACCGGCGTCTACTGCACGGTCGGCGGGCTGTGGGCGGACGCCCTGACCGAACTGGGGCAGTTCGTCATCCAGTTGGTGGCCGGGGTCGCGATGCTGGTGACGGTGCTGGGCGAACTGGGCGGCGTCGGTGGGCTGGCGACGGTCTGGGACCGGTTGCCCGCCGGGCACGCCCAGCCGACCGCCGGCCCGTACACCCTGACGTTCCTGCTCGCCTACCTCTTCATCAAGACCTTCGAGTACAGCGGCGGGATGTGGAGCCAGGCGCAGCGCTACATGGCCACCCGCTCCGCCCGGGAGGCGCGGCGCTCGGCGCTGCTGTCGGCGGGGCTGTGGCTGGTGTGGCCGGCCGTCCTGTTCTTCCCGATGTGGGCGGCGCCGCTCCTGGTGACGGCGAAGAAGCCGGACGCCTCGGACGCGTACGCGCTGCTGACCGAACGGCTGTTGCCGCACGGCCTGTTGGGGCTGGTGGTGGTCGGCTTCTTCTCGCACTCGATGGCGATGTGCTCCTCGGACGCCAATGCGATCGCCGCGGTGTTCACCCGGGACATCGCGCCGGCGGTGTCGGCGCGGGCCCGGGGCTGGTCGCACCGGACCGGGCTGCGGGCGGCCCGGGTGTCGACGGTGTGCTTCCTGGCGCTGTCGATGGCGATCGCGACGCAGGTCAACTCGCCGGCGTTCAAGGACATCATCACCGTCGTGATCAAGTGGGTGGCCGGGCTGGTCGGGCCGGTGTCGATCCCGTTCCTGCTGGGGATGGTGCCGGCGTTCCGCAGGTCGGGGCCGGTGGCGGCGCTGGTGTCCTGGGCGGCCGGGCTGGTGGCGTTCTGGCTGACCAACTTCGGGCTGTCCGGGGTGGAGTTGCAGCTCCAGATCGCGGCGCCGGTGGCGACCTCGCTGGTGCTGTTCACCCTGCTCGGCCTGGTCCGCCCGGAGAGCAGCGACGCGCGGGACGCCCTGCTGGCCCGGATCAACGGCCCCGGGGAGGGCGGGGAGGGAGCGGCCCGGGAGGCGGTGGCGTCGGGCGGCGGGTGACGGACCGCCGCCCGTCGTGGGGTGGCGCCGCCTCGTGGCCCGTTAGGCGCGGGGGTAGCGGGTCAGCCAGCCGGGGGCGGAGCCGGCGGGGCCGTGGAGGGTGGGGCCCTGGGTCATCTCCATGGCGAAGTCGTCGGCGAGTTGGAGGACGGTGGCCCGGCCCTCCAGCTCGACCAGCCAGTTGGCGGGCAGCGCCGTCTCGCCGTGCAGGGTGCCCAGGAGGTTGCCGCAGATGGCGCCGGTGGAGTCGCTGTCGCCGCCGTGGTTGACCGCGAGCAGCAGGCCGTGCCGGACGTCCTCGGCGACCAGCGCGCAGTACACGCCGATGGCCAGCGCCTCCTCGGCGGTCCAGCCCTCGCCCAGCGACTCGACCCGGGCGGCCGTCGGCATGCCCTGCCGGACGGCGCCCAGCGCGCCCTTGAGGGCGTCGGTGGTCTCCTCGTGGTCGGGGCGGGTGGCGAGGTGGGCCAGGGCCTTCTGGACGGCGCCGTCGAGGTCGTCGCCGCGGGCCAGGCCGTGGCTGATCACGGCGAACGCGCCGGCGGCGAGGTAGCCGGTGGGGTGGCCGTGGGTCTGCGCGGCGCATTCGACGGCGAGTTGGAAGACCAGGTGCGGTTCCCAGCCGACGAGCAGGCCGAACGGCGCGGAGCGCATCACCGCGCCGCACCCCTTGGAGTCCGGGTTCTTGGGCGTCTCCAGGGTGCCCATCACCTCGTCGCCGAGGCCGCTGAGGCAGGCGCGGCCGGGGGCCCGGCGGGCGTAGAGCCACTCCTCGCGCGCCAGCCAGCCGTCGTCGTCCCGGCGCTCGTCGGGGCCCCAGTCGCGCTGGGTGGCGGCCCAGCGCAGATAGGCGCGGTGCACGTCGGTGGGCGGGTGCCAGGCGCCGGTGTCCCGGCGGACCTGGGCGCGGATCAGGCCGTCGACGGTGAAGAGGGTCATCTGGGTGTCGTCGGTGACCGCGCCGCGCCGCCCGAAGGCGGGCACCAGGTCGGTCACGCCCTCCTGGCCGTGCGCCTCGCGGATCGCGTCCAGGGAGTCGAACTCGATGCCGGCGCCGAGCGCGTCGCCGATGGCGCCGCCCAGCAGGCAGCCGCGCACCCGGCTGCGGAAGTCCTGCTGCTCGGCGCGGCCCCAGATCGCGGTGCCGCCCCCTGCCGCACTCATGCCGGACCCCCGTCGCGCTCGCTCACTGCGCCCTCCCGACGCTCGCACACCCGTGTCTTAGGGCGTGGGACGCCCCTGGCGAAGCACTGTATCGACCGGGAATGATCGAAACTGGGCCGGGTTTGTTTCAGGTTCGTATGGTGATCTGACGGGTGGGGCGGCCCACTGCCCGCATGAGCCGGGAGGCCGCCCATGACCCCGCCCACCTCCGCCGCCCTGCCGCGCTGCGCGGTGCTGGACGACTACCAGGGCGTCGCGCTGACCATGGCCGACTGGTCGCCGCTGGCCGGCGCCGTGGACGTCCGCGTGCTGCGGGAGCCGCTGCGCACGGCGGACGAGGTGGTGGCGGCGGTCGGCGACTGCGAGATCGTGGTCGCGATGCGCGAGCGGACGCCGTTCCCGGCCTCGCTGCTGGCCCGGTTGCCGCGGCTGCGGCTGCTGGTCACCTCCGGGATGCGCAACGCCTCCATCGACCTGGCGGCGGCCGCCCGACAGGGCGTCACGGTCTGCGGCACCGCCAGCAACGGCGAACCGCCCGTCGAGCTGACCTGGGCGCTCATCCTGGGCCTGGCCCGCAACGTGGTCGCCGAGAGCACCGCGATGGCGGCCGGCGGCCCCTGGCAGAGCACGGTCGGCGCCGATCTGCACGGCCGGACGCTGGGGCTGCTCGGCGTGGGCCGGATCGGCGGCCTGGTGGCCCGGGTCGGGCTGGCCTTCGGGATGGACGTGGTGGGCTGGAGCCGGAGCCTGACCCCGCAGCGGGCCGCGGAGTTGGGCATCCGGGCCGCCGCCGGCAAGGAAGAGGTCCTGGAGGGCGGCGACTTCGTCTCGGTGCACCTCGGCCTTGACGACACCACCCGCGGGCTGCTCGGCGCGGCCGAACTCCGCCGGATGCGCCCCACGGCCTATCTCGTCAACACCGCCCGCGCCGCGATCGTCGACCAGGACGCCCTGCTCACGGCGTTGCGCGAGCGCTGGATCGCCGGCGCCGGGCTGGACGTCTACGCGCAGGAGCCGCTGCCCTCCGACGCCGCGCTGCGCACCCTGCCGAACGTGCTGGCCCTCCCCCACCTCGGCTATGTCACCCGTCGCAACTACGAGGGGTACTTCCACCAGGCCGTGGAGGACATCGCGGCCCATCTGGCGGGGGAGCCGATCCGCCGGTTGGCATGACGGGCCGGCCGGGGACGGCTGAGGCACGAGGGGCGGGTGCGGAAGGAGCGGTTCCACCTGGCGGGTTCTCCCCCCGCCCGGGCGTTCGATGATGGCCGCGCCGCCCACTGGGCATGCTCTCCCCATGTCCGAGTACGAGTGGGACCGCACCACCATGGCCGTCGTGGCCTCGGCCCTGTCCGGGGACAGCGACGGTGCGGTGGAACTCCTCCGGCCGCTCCCCCAGCGCGATGTGTGCCATGTCGCGGTGCGGCTGGCCGCGATGGCCGCCGACGCGCTGATCGTCGCCGCCCAGGACGCCGGCGGCGACCGCGAGGAGGCGCTGTCGCAGTGGCAGCAGTGCATCCTCCAGCACGAGGCGGAGTACGACGAGGGCTGACGGCCGCCGGCGGCCGGACGGAAGGTGCCCCCGCCCGGCCGTCCGCGCGCCGCCGCCGCTACTCCACCACCGGCAGCAGCTCCGGCAGATGGCCGTCCGACGCCAGCGCGGCGGCCTGGCGCTCCGCGGGGACCTGACCGTAGGAGGTCGTCCGGGGACGGGCCGGGCGGCCGGCGAGCTCGGCGATGGCGACCAGGTCCTGGATGGAGCGGTAGGAACCGTAACTCGACCCGGCCATACGGGAGATGGTCTCCTCCATCAGCGTGCCGCCGAGGTCGTTGGCGCCGGAGCGGAGCATCTCCGCGGCGCCCTCGGTGCCCAGCTTCACCCAGCTTGTCTGGATGTTGGTGATGTGCGGGTGGAGCAGGATGCGGGCCATCGCCGTCACCGCGCGGTTGTCGCGGGTGGTGGGGCCGGGGCGGGCGATGCCGGCCAGATAGACGGGGGCGTTGGTGTGGATGAACGGCAGCGTGACGAACTCCGTGAAGCCGCCGGTCTCTTGCTGGATCTCGGCCAGCAGCCGGAGGTGGCCGAGCCAGTGCCGGGGCTGGTCGACGTGCCCGTACATCATCGTCGACGAGGAGCCGATGCCCAGCTCGTGGGCGGTCTTGATGACCTCGACCCAGGTGGCGGTGGGGAGCTTGCCCTTGGTCAGGACCCAGCGGACCTCGTCGTCGAGGATCTCGGCGGCGGTGCCGGGGATGGAGTCCAGGCCGGCGGCCTTGGCCTCGCTCAGCCACTCCCGGATGGACAGGCCGGTGCGGGTCGCCCCGTTGACCACCTCCATCGGTGAGAAGGCGTGCACGTGCATGTCCGGGACCCGTTCCTTGACGGCGCGGGCGATGTCGAAGTACGCGGTGCCGGGCAGGTCGGGGTGGATGCCGCCCTGCATGCAGACCTCCACCGCGCCCACGTCCCACGCCTGTTGGGCGCGGTCGGCGACCTGGGAGAGGGAGAGGGTGTAGGCGTCGGCGTCGGTGCGGCGCTGGGCGAAGGCGCAGAACCGGCAGCCGGTGTAGCAGACGTTGGTGAAGTTGATGTTCCTGGTGACGATGTAGGTGACGGTGTCGCCCACGGTGGCGCGGCGCAGGTCGTCGGCGATCCGGCAGAGCGCGTCCAGGGCCGGGCCGTCGGCGTGCAGCAGGGCGAGCGCCTCGGCGTCGGTGAGCTTCGTCGGGTCGTCGGCGGCCTGGGAGAGGGCCCCCCGGACGTCGGCGTCGATACGGGAGGGCACCATGCCGGGCGCGGCGGCCTCGCGCAGCGCCTCCCAGTCGCCGTAGACCTCGTCGAAGTCGTCCCGGCGGTCCGCCGTGCGGCCCTCGGTGTCGATGGTGCGGTGCAGGTCCGTGCGGCCGGAGGGGACGAACGCCTCGTCGGGCTCCTGCCAGGGGTGGCCCTCGACCACGGCGTCCTCCCGGGCCAGGCCGGTCTCCGGGTCGGCGAGGGCGGCGACGTGCGGCCGCAGCCGGGGGTCCAGCCAGGGCTCGCCGCGCTGGACGAACTCCGGGTAGACGGCGAGCCGTTCGCGCAGCTCGAAGCCGGCGGCGGCGGAGCGCTCGGCCAGCTCCTCGATCCGGGGCCAGGGACGCTCGGGGTTGACGTGGTCCACGGTGAGCGGGGAGACGCCGCCCCAGTCGTCGATGCCGGCGCCGATGAGGCGGCCGTACTCGTCGTCCACCAGATTGGGCGGCGCCTGGAGGCAGCCGGAGGGGCCCATGATGTGCCGGGCGACGGCCACGGTGGCGACCAGGTCGTCCAGGGTGGCGTCCGGCATGCGGCGCATCGCGGTGTCCGACTTGGCGCGGAAGTTCTGGATGATCAGTTCCTGGATGCCGTGGTAGGCACGGGCGACCCGGCGCAGCGCGAACAGCGACTCGGCGCGCTCCTCCACCGTCTCCCCGATGCCGATCAGCAGCCCGCTGGTGAGCGGGACGGAGCTGCGGCCGGCGTCCTCCAAGTGCCGCAGGCGGACGGCCGGTTCCTTGTCGGGCGAGCCGTGGTGCGGCATGCCCGGCTCGCTCCACAGCCGCTGGGAGGTGGTCTCCAGCATCAGCCCCATGGACGGCGAGACGGGCTTGAGGCGCTGGAAGTCCGTCCACGACATGACGCCGGGGTTGAGGTGCGGCAGCAGGCCGGTCTCTTCGAGGATGCGGATGGAGATGGCGCGGACGTAGGCGATGGTGTCGTCGTAGCCGTGCGCGTCGAGCCACTCGCGGGCCTCGGGCCAGCGGTCCTCGGGCTTGTCGCCGAGCGTGATCAGGGCTTCCTTGCAGCCCAGTTCGGCGCCGCGGCGGGCGATGGCCAGCACCTCGTCCGGGGACATGAACATCCCCTCGCCGGCCCGGCGCAGCTTGCCGGGGACGGTGGCGAAGGTGCAGTAGTGGCACTTGTCGCGGCACAGGCGCGTCAGGGGGATGAAGACACTCTTGGAATACGTGATGACACCGGGGCGGCCGGCGGCCTCCAGGCCGGCGTCGCGCACCCGGGCCGCCGAAGCGCACAGGTCCTCCAGATCCGCGCCGCGGGCCTGGAGGAGCACCGCGGCCTCCGCGACGTCCAACGCCACGCCGTCCCGGGCCCGCTTGAGCGCCCGACGCATCGCGTTGGCCGTCGGCCGCGGGGCCGCCCCGCCCTGGGCGGCCCCGTCCGCTGCCTGGTCCGAGCCCTGCTCAGATCCCTGGCGAAGGCCCTGGTCAGATCCCTGCGCGCTGGAAGTCATGCCCCCGAGCATACGAGCGAGGACGGACATCTCCGCCGCCGGAGTCGGTCGGATCGATGTGCCACTGATCACGTTAAACGGAGGTTTCCTCCGGGGAGTTGGGCGCGGCGGACGGGGCCGAGGCGGTGGCGGGCGCCCCGGCCGACGACACCGGCCGCCGCCCCGCGCGCGACCCCGGTCGCGTACGGGCCCGGTGAACCCGCCGCGGATCAGATGGAGTTCAGCAGGTCCTCGGAGTAGGTCCGGGTCAGGAACTCCATGTTGTGGCCGTCGGGGTCGTTCAGGTACAGGCCCCGGCCGCCGTCGTGGTGGTTGATCTCCTGGGGCTTGGTGTGCATCGGGTCCGCCCAGTAGGGCAGGTCGCGCTTCTGTATGCGCCCCAGGATCCCGTCGAACTCCTCCTCGGTCACCAGGAACGCGTAGTGCGTGGCGACGAACTCCCGGCCGCCGGCGACGTGCTCGGCGTAGTCGAGGGTCACGCCGTTGTCCATCTTGAGCGCCGCGAACGGCCCGTACGCCTTGGGTTCCGGGGCGTCCAGCAGCTCGGCGAGGAAGCGGGCCGAGGCGAACCGGTCCTTGCTGTGCACGATCGTGTGGTCGAGGCGGGGCATGACGTCTCCCTAGGTCTCCCGGAGCTCGGCGGAACCCTCCGACGAGGCGTTCCACTGCCTTCACCGCCGACGCTACGCCCGCCCGGCGCCGCCGCGGATCGGTCTGCGGTACCGATCCTCGGGGAACCGCCGTACACCGCTGGACCTAGGGCGGGGCGGGGCGGGCGGCGCCCCTTCGCCGCCTCGCCGGTACCGCTCGCCGCCTCACAAGTACTGCGCGTAGTCGTCCAGGGTCCGCAGGACCTCCGCCTCGCCGGCCGGCGGCAGTTGGAGGACCACCTCCGCCGCCCCCAGCTCCCGGTAGTGCGCCAACTTCCCCGGGGTGGGCCGCACCGCGTACGGCACCACGTCCGGCTCGCCCGCGCGACCGGCGTCCGCCCAGGCGCGCCGCAGCGCCGGGAGGGCCTCGGCGAGGCCGCGGCCGCCGATCGGCAGCCAGCCGTCCGCGTCGGCCGCGATCCCCGCGAACAGCTTGGGACCGGCCGCGCCGCCCAGCAGGACGCGCGGCGCGCCGCCGGCCGGCTTGGGGTGCGCGAGGGAGGCGCGGACGGAGCCGAACCGGCCCTCGTAGCCGGTGGGTTCGGCGGCCCACAGGGCGCGCATCAGCGCCAGCCGGTCGCGTACCAGGGCGCGCCGGGTCGCCCACCGCACACCGTGGTCGGCCGCCTCCTCCACGTTCCAGCCGTAGCCGACGCCGAGGGTGAACCGCCCGTCGGAGAGGTGGTCCAGGGTCGCGATCTGCTTGGCGAGGTCGATCGGGTCGTGCTGGGCGACGAGGGTGATGCCGGTGCCCAGGTGGAGCCGCTCGGTGACCGCGGCGGCCTGGCCGAGGGCGAGGAACGCGTCGAGGGTGCGGCCATATGCGCGGGGCAGCGGCTCGCCCATGGGGGCCGGGGTGTCCCGGGAGGCGGGGATGTGGGTGTGCTCGGGCAGGTACAGCCCGTCGAAGCCGCGCTGTTCCAACTCCTGTGCCAGCCGGACCGGCTGGATCGTCTCGTCGGTCAGGAAGATCGTGGTCGCGATCCGCATCCTGGGCGTCCTCCGCGTCGGGGTGGGGTGGGGCGTTGGGGCGTGCGGTCGGGCGGGTGGGGTGACCGCATGGTGCCTCACCGTCCGTGAGTTATCCACAGGGCTTTTCCGGCGTGTCACACGCGCGTACAACGGTTTTCACACGGCGAAATGAAGCTGGGTGTGAGCGTGGGCGTGGGGTCGTGGGCGTGCGGCATGTCGGTGGTGCGGCCGACGCCCCGGCGACGCGCGGCCCACGGCCGGCGGACGACGACCGATGGCCGAACGACCGAGCAGAACGATCGAGGACAACGACCGAGCACGACGACCGGGGGCGGAGATGGAGCGACGCGAGGTACTGAAACTGTCGGCGGGCGCCGGTGCGGCGGGGGCGCTGACGCTGGGGCGGGTGAGCTTCGCCGAGGCGGCGCCGGCCGCCGGGCAGGGCGGAAGAGGGCCGGCCGAGCAGACCCGCACGGTCCGGGGCCATCTGCCGCCCGGCGCACCGGACTTCGTCTACGTACCGGTCGACGTCCCGCACGGCGTCCGGGAGATCGCGGTCGCGTACCGCTACGACAAGCCGAGCGTGCCCGACGGCACCGCGGGGAACGCCTGCGACATCGGCATCTTCGACGAGCGCGGCACGGAGCTGGGCGGTGCCGGCTTCCGCGGCTGGTCGGGCGGGGCGCGGTCGGAGTTCTTCCTGCGCGCCGACGACGCCACCCCGGGCTACCTCCCGGGCCCGGTCAACGCCGGCACCTGGCACATCGCCCTCGGCCCGTACACGGTCGCCCCGCAGGGCCTGAACTACGAGGTCACCGTCACCCTGCGGCACGGCCCCCGGGGGAAGACCCCGACGCCCGTCCACCCGCCCGAGCGGGCCCGGGGCCGCGGCCGCGCCTGGTACCGCGGGGACAACCACCTGCACTCCGTCTACTCCGACGGCAAGCGCACCCCGGCCCGGATCGCGGCCCTGGCCAGGGCCGCCCGGCTGGACTTCCTCACCACCACCGAGCACAACACCACCGCCAGCCACGGCGCCTGGGAGGGCCTGTGGGGCGACGACCTGCTGATCCTGACCGGTGAGGAGGTGACCACCCGCAACGGGCACGTGGTGGCGATGGGCACCGACCCCGGTGTCTTCATCGACTGGCGCTACCGCGCGCGGGACAACGCCTTCGGCCGGTACGCGCGCGCCATCCGCCGGGCCGGCGGCCTGGTCATCCCGGCGCATCCGCACGCCACCTGCGTCGGCTGCAACTGGAAGTTCGGGCTGAACGAGGCCGATGCGGTGGAGGTGTGGAACGGCCCGTACGGCCCCGACGACGAGATCACCCTCGCGGAGTGGGACAACACCCTGGTCGCCCATGTCCGGGGCGGCCGTGGCCCGTGGTTGCCGGCCGTCGGGCACAGCGACGCCCACCGCGATCCGGACGTGGTCGGGCTCCCGCAGACCGTGGTCCTGGCCGACGACCTCTCGCGCCGCGCCCTCCAGGACGGCATCCGGGCGGGCCGGGTCTGGATCGCCGAGTCCTCCGCGATCGACCTGTCGTTCGCCGTCACCGGCGAGCGCGGCGAGCACGCCGGGATCGGCGGGCGCCTGGAACTGCCGGGCGGGGCCCGGGTCACCGCCCGTCTGACGGTCTCCGGCGCACCGGGCTGCACGGTCTCCTTCGTCACGGACCAGGGCGTCCGGCACACCGCCCCGCTGCCCCCGTCCGGAGCCGGCACGGTCACCTGGTCCACCACCCCCGACAACGCCGCCTACCTACGCGCCGAGCTCCGCCACCCGCCCACCACGCCGGCCCTCCCGGGCCCCATGGCCGCCCTGACGAACCCGATCTTCCTGGGCGAGTGGTGAGTTGACCACGGTCGAGCTGGCCCGCGCGAGGCGGTGAGGTGGTGAGGTGGCGCCTCGCGAGGCGGTGAGGTGGCCGCTGGCGAGGCGGTGGCCGGTACGTCGACGCGTGGCAAGTCGGCGCGTAGCCCGCATGGCTCGGGTGACCTACGTGACCCGCGTGACCCACATGCGTGCCGGCCGCTGACTGCCGCGTGGGAGTGGTGAGTTGCCGCCTGCCGGGGCCCTCTCCCGCCCCTACTCCTCGACCACCAACGCCGGTGTGGCCGTGGTGAGGACCTCGCCGCGGAAGAAGGCGGGGCTGCGGCGTTGCATGATCAGCATGAGGACGGCGCCGAGGAGGAGCAGACCGACGCCGATGAGGAAGACCGAGCCGATGCCGAGGACCGAACTGCCCGATCCGTAGGCCGGGTTCCACGTGTCGATCAGGGTCTTGCAGAAGACCGCGGCCAGCAGGAGCCCGCCCAGCAGCGGGAAGACGCCCTTGAGGAAGAGGTCGCGGACGGAAGCACGCAGAGCGCGCCGGAAGAACCAGGCACAGGCGAAGGCGGTGATCGAGTAGTAGAAGCAGATCATGAGGCCCAGCGCGTAGATGGTGTCGATCAGCACGTTCTGGCTGATGAAGCTCATCACGGCGTAGAAGACGCCGGTGGCGATGCCGGCGGCGACGGTGGCCTTGCCCGGGGAGCGGAAGCGCGGGTGGATCTTGGCGAAGGACGCCGGCAGCGCCTCGTAGGTGCTCATCGCCAACACGGTGCGGGCGACGGGGATGAAGGTGGTCTGGAGGCTGGCGGCGGCCGAGGCGAGGACGGCGACGAAGAGCAGCACGCCGAGCACGGTGCCCATGACGGGGTTGGCGAGGGCGGCGAAGACGTTGTCGGCGGTCTGCGGGTTGCCGAGCCCGAGGCCCTTGCCGCCGACGCCGGCGAACATCTGGGCGGCGACGGCGGTGAGCAGGTAGGAGCCGATCAGCACGACCATGGCCAACAGGGCGGCGCGGCCGGGGGTCTTCGCGCTGCCGGCGGTCTCCTCGTTCACCGTCAGACAGGTGTCCCAGCCCCAGAACATGAAGATCGAGAGGGAGAGTCCGGCGGTGAAGGCGGAGAAGGACTTCACCGCGAAGGGGTCGAGCCAGGTCCAGGAGAAGTGCAGGGAGCCGGTGAAGTCCCCGGAGCGGGCCTTGACCACGGCCAGCACCACGAACACGGCGAGCACGGCGAGTTGGAGGCCGACGAGGGTGTACTGCACGCCCTTGGTGGCGGTCATGCCGCGGTAGCTGATGGCGGTGGCGAGGGCGATGAAGGCCAGGCAGGTCAGGACGTGGGCGATCCGGTTGTGGTCCAGGGCGGCGAGCGCGGGGCTGCCGGTGAGTTCGCCGAGCAGGAGGTAGAAGAACGAGGTGGCGACGCCGGCCAGGTTGGAGAGCACGATGATGGTGGCGATCACCAGGCCCCAGCCGCACATCCAGCCGACCCGCGGCCCGAACGCCTTGACGGTCCAGGTGAAGGAGGTTCCGCAGTCCGGGACGGCCTTGTTCAACTCGCGGTAGGCGAAGGCGACCAGCAGCATCGGCAGGAATCCGGCCAGGAAGACGGCGGGCATCTGCACGCCGACCTCGCCGACCGTGGGGCCGAGGGTCGAGGTGAGGCAGTAGACGGGCGCGACGGTGGAGACGCCGATGACCGCGCTGCCGAGCAGGCCGACGGAGTTGCCGCTGAGGCCCTTGTTCCGGGTGTCGCCGAGGCCGCCGCGGGCGCTACTGCCGGTAGCGGCGACGCTCGTTACCGTGTCTCCGGTCTGGGGCCGGGGGTCAACCTGAACCATGAACAGGACGTTAAGTGCTGCTGTTTTCGTATCCGGAAGATCACCCTCCGGGGCTGCCGACTTCACTCCACAGGAAAATCCGGCACCCCAATCACCCAATCCCAAGGAGAAGTTGAGTTGGACCTTGGACTTTACGACCGCGGCTGACGCCTTCCGCATTACGGGAATCGCAGCACTGTCCGTTTTGGCCGGGTTCTAAAATTTCCCGTCCGGATTCCGAACGTCACGTTCCGGCCATGGTGCGGCCATGCGGTCGGCCTGTCCCGACCGGGCCCGCGGCCCCGACCGGGGCAGGCCCACGCCCCTCACGCCTCGGCCCTCACCCCGGCCACACGATCGCCTGGAGCTCGCTGTACGCGTGCAGCGCGTAGGAGCCGACGTCCCGCCCGACGCCGCTGCGCTTGAAGCCGCCGAACGGCGCCTCCATGTTCCGGCCGACGGTGTTGACGCCGACCCCGCCGGCCCGCAGTCGCCCCGCCACCCGGAAGGCGCGGGCCACGTCGCCGGACCAGACGTAGTCCAGCAGCCCGTAGTCGCTGTCGTTGGCCAGATCGATACCCTCCTCCTCGTCGTCGAAGGGGACCACCGTCACCACCGGCCCGAAGATCTCCTCGCGGACCGCCCGCATGGCGGCCGTGCAGTCCGCGAAGAGCGTCGGCGCCACGTAGAAGCCGCGCGCCGGATCCGGCCGTTCGCCGCCGGTGACCAGGCGCGCCCCCTCCTTCACCGCGAGCGCGAGGTACCCCTCGACGCGGTCCCGGTGCGCGGCGGAGATCACCGGCCCGACGACCGTGCCCGGCCGCCGCGGATCGCCGACGGTCAGCCGCTCCGCGTACCGGGCCAGCCCCGCCACCAGCCGCTCGTAGACGCCGCGTTGGGCCAGCACCCGGGTCGGCGCGGTGCAGATCTGGCCGCTGTAGAAGGAGAAGGTGGTGCCGATGCCGGACACCGCTGAGGCCAGGTCGGCGTCGTCGAAGACCAGCGCCGCGCCCTTGCCGCCCAGCTCCATGAGCTGCCGCTTCATCCCGCGGCCGCATTCCTCGGCGATCCGCCGCCCGACCGCGGTGGAGCCGGTGAAGCTGACCATGTCCACGCCGTCCGCGGCCACCGCGGCCTCGCCGACCTCCGGCCGCGATCCGCTGACGACGTTGACCACCCCGGGCGGAACGCCGGCCTCCGCCAGCGCCTCGGCCATCCGGTACACCGACAGCGGGTCCTGCGGGGCCGGCTTGACCACCACCGTGTTGCCCATCGCCAGCGCCGGCGCGACCTTCCCCGCCGCGTTGGCCCACGGGTTGTTGTAGGAGGTGACGCAGGTGACCACGCCCACCGGGCGGCGCACCGCGACCGCGCCGAAGACGCCCCCGCCGCCCATCGGCCCGGCCTCGTTGATCTGCGGCGGCACCGCGGTCTCCACCGGTTCCAGCGCGCCGCGCGCGTACCGGGCGAAGCGGGCCGCGGAGACCCCGACCTGGAGGGCGCGCGCCGTCCCGGTCGTCGCGCCGCTCTCCGCCTGCGCCAGCTCCGCGTACCGGTCGGACTCCCGGCGGATCACCCGCGCGGCCCGGGAGAGGACGGCCGCGCGCTCCTCCGGCGCGGTCCGCGACCAGCCGTCGAAGGCGGCCCGGGCCGCGTCCACCGCCGCCGCGACCTGCGCCCGTCCGGCCTCCGGGGCGTGCCCGACGACCTCCTCGGTCGCCGGGTCGAGCACGGCGTAGTGCCCGCCGTCGGGCTCCACCCACTCCCCGCCGATGAACAGCGGCTGGACCAGCGGCCGCCCGCCGGCGCCAACTCCCGCGCCCCCGGCTCCGGTTCCGCCGCCGCTCACCGCGTGCTCACCGTCCTCGTGTCCCGTCCCGAGCGCAGTACGGTCCCGGGCACCGCGCCGGTCACCGCGTCGTCCCGGATCGTCTCCACCCCGTTGACCCGCACGCTGACCACGCCGATCGCCGTGGAGTCCAGCCGCGGGCTGTCCCCCGGCAGGTCGTGCACCAGCGTCGCGGCGCCCGCGTCGATCCGTTCCGGGTCGAAGAGCACCAGGTCGGCGTGGTACCCCTCGGCGATCCGGCCCCGGTCGCGCAGCCCGAAGAGCTGCGCCGGGTCGTCCGTCAGCATCCGCACCGCCCGTTCCAGCCCGACCAGCTTCCGGCCGCGCAGACAGTCGCCGAGGAAGCGGGTGGTGTAGGGGGCGCCGCACATCCGGTCCAGGTGCGCGCCGGCGTCCGAGCCGCCCAGCAGGACGTCCTCGTGCTGCCAGGTCTGCTGCCGCAGCGCCCAACTGGCCGGGTCGTTGTCGGTCGGCATCGGCCAGAGCACGGTGCGGAGTCGGTCGTTGGCGCAGATCTCGGTCAGGCAGTGGAAGGGCTCCTGGCCGCGTTCGGCGGCGATGTCCCGCACCACCCGCCCGGTGAGGCCCTCGTTGGCCGCCGAGTAGGTGTCCCCGATGACGTAGCGGGCGAAGTCGGTGAGCCGGCGGAAGACCCCGGCCTCCTTGCCGTGCGCGCGGCGCAGCAGTTCGGCACGGACGTCGGGGTCGCGCAGCCGGGCGATCCGCTCGGGCACCGGCAGGCCGAGGACCTCGCCCCAGCCCGGTATGAGGTTGAGGGCGCAGAAGGTGCCCAGCGACATGTTCATCGGGGTGAGGATCGGCATGGTGAGCGCCACGATCCGGCCGCCGGCCTTGCGGGCGCGCTCGCTGGCGACGAGTTGTCGGGGCACCCGCTCGGGGACGGCGGCGTCGATGGTCAGCACGTTCCAGTTGAGCGGGCGGCCGGCCGCCGCGGACATCTCCACCAGCAGGTCGATCTCGTCGTCGGCGAACTGGTCCAGGCAGCCGGCGACGATCGCCTCGATCTGGGTGCCCTCGTGGTGGGCGACCGCCCGGGAGAGCGCGAGCAGTTCGTCGGGGCGGGCGTGCCGGGAGGCGACCGGTGCGCCGTCACCGTCGGAGTGGCTGGACGACTGGGTGGTGGACAGCCCCCACGCCCCGGCATCCATCGCGTCGTGGAACAGCCGCAGCATGGCGTCGAGTTGGGCCGGCGAGGGCTGTCCGCCGATCGCGTCCGGCCCCATGACGTGCCGGCGCAGCGCGCAGTGGCCGACCATGAAGCCGGCGTTGACCGCGATCCGCCCCTCCAGCGCGTCCAGGTACTCCCCGAACGTGTGCCAGTTCCAGGGCGCGCCCTGTTCCAGCGCGACCAGCGACATCCCCTCGACCCGGCTCATCATCCGCCGGGTGTAGTCGGCGTCCGCGGGCCGGTCGGGGTGGAGCGGGGCGAGGGTGAAGCCGCAGTTGCCGCCGGCGACGGTGGTCACGCCGTGGTTGAGGGACGGGGTGGCGTAGGGGTCCCAGAACAGTTGGGCGTCGTAGTGGGTGTGCGGGTCGACGAACCCGGGGGCGAGGACCAGCCCCTGCGCGTCCTCGCTCGTTTGGGCCTCCTCGGTGACGGTGCCGGGCCGGCCGATCGCCGCGATCCGCCCGTCCCGGATGCCGACGTCGGCGGCGTAGGCCGGCGCGCCCGTGCCGTCCACGACGGTCGCGGCCTGGATGAGGTGGTCGAGCATGGCGTGCGTCCTTTCTGGGGTGCGGGCGGGCGGGACGGGCGGGTGACGCGCGGGGCGGGTCGGGCTCAGCCGGCCGCCGCCCCCGCCGCCCGCCGGAAGCGGGTCGTCCGGTGCACCGGATCGGTGTCGATCTTCGGGATGACGTGCTCGCCGATCAGCTTGATGGTGGTCATGGTGTCCTCGTAGGAGATCCCGATCGGGAGCCCGAAGGAGAGCTGGTCGGCGCCGGCCTGCTCCCAGCGCTTGCACTGCCGCAGCACCTCGTCGGGGTCGCCGCAGATCATCAACTCCTCGGCGATCAGCAGCTCGACGAGCTCCTCGGTGTACTCGGGGAGCAGCTCGGGCCACTGCGGTATACCGTCCGGCCGCGGGAAGGTGTCGTGGTAGCGGAAGAGCAGCGACTGGAGGTAGTTGAGCCCGCCGCCGACCGCGATCCGGACCGCCTCCTGACGGGTCGGCGCGCAGATCGCGGTGGAGGTCACCATGACGTTGTCGTTGACGAAGTCCCCGACCGGCTCGGCGTCCTTGACCGCGTTCTTGTACGAGTCGACGACCCACTCCATGTCGGCGACCTTCTGCACGCTGAAGCCGAGGACGCCCAGCCCCTTCTTCCCGGCCATCGCGTACGAGGACGGCGACCCGGCGGCGTACCACATCGCCGGGTGGGAGCCCCCGTACGGCTTGGGTAGCACCTTGCGCGGCGGGAGCTGCCAGTGCTTGCCGGTGAACCCCTGGTACTCGTCCTGCAGCCACATCCGGGGGAATTCCGCGATGGTCTCCTCCCAGATCTCCTTGGTGTGGTTCATGTCGGTGATGCCCGGCAGGAACCCCAGGATCTCGTGGCTGCCGGCGCCCCGCCCGGAGCCGAACTCGAAGCGGCCGGCGGAGAGATGGTCGAGCATGGCGACCTTCTCGGCGACCTTCACCGGGTGGTTGACGGGGGCGAGCGGGTTGAAGATGCCCGAGCCCAGGTGGATCCGCTCGGTCGCGTGGGCGAGGTAGCCGAGGTAGACGTCGTTGGCGGAGAGGTGGGAGTACTCCTCCAGGAAGTGGTGCTCGGACGCCCAGGCGTACTTGAAGCCGGACCTGTCCGCCTGGATGACGTACTCGGTCTCCTCCATCAGTGCGTGGTGCTCGGCCTCCGGATCGACCTGCGCCCGCGCGGCGGGCACATAGCCCTGCACAAAGAGCCCGAATTCCAAGGGGGTTCACCGTCCCTTACCCGCTGCCGCGGCAGCCCGTTTCCGACGTTGGCATTTCCGACGCTGGTCGACTCCGACGCTGGCGGCACGCGCTTCCACTCCATTTCTGACGTACCGTCAGATTCGCGCGACGGGATCGACTGTTCCAGCGGCACCGGGGCCCGTCAATACCCGCAACGAGCAAACCTGACGGACCATCAGCAAGTCGTGCCGAGGCGGCCTCAGAACGGGCTCACCCCGGCCAGCCACCCCCCGTCGATCACGAACGGCTGCCCCGTGATGTACGACGAGTCCTCCGAGGACAGGAAGAGCGCCAGCCGGGCCACCTCCTCCGGCCGCCCGATCCGCCCCAGCGGCACCAGCTTCCGGTACAGCCCGTCCACGGCCCGCGCGCTCCCCTCCGGGACGGCCCCCCGCTCCAGCGCCGCCGGGTTGGTCATCGGCGTGTCCACCGCCCCCGGGCAGACCGCGTTCACCCGTATCCCCTGGGCGGCCAGCTCCAGCGCGGCCACCCGGGTCAGCCCCACCACCGCGTGCTTGGTGGCCGCGTACGCCCCGACGAACGCCATCCCGGTCAGCCCCGCGTACGAGGCGGTGTTGACGATCGTCCCGCCGCCGGCCGCCGCGATCCGGGGCGCCACCGTCCGTATCCCCAGGAAGCACCCGGTCTGGTTCACCGACAGCACCTGCTGGAACTCCTCCAACGGCGTGTCCACCAGCGCGTGGAACCGCAGGATCCCCGCGTTGTTCACCAGCCCGTCGATCCGCCCGAACGCCTCCTCGCCGGCCTCGACCAGCGCCGCCCAGTCCCGCTCCACCGCCACGTCCAGCCGCACGAACCGGGCCCGCTCCGCCCCCAACTCCGCGGCCAGCGCCGTCCCCCGCTCCTCCAGCACGTCCCCCAGCACCACCCGCGCGCCCTCCGCCACGAACAGCCGCGCCTCCTGCTCCCCCTGCCCCCGCGCCGCCCCGGTGACGACGATCACCCTGCCGTCCAACTTCCCCATCCCGGCCCTCCTGTGGTCTACGTACGGACAGCGACACCCCCGCCGGCCCCTCAACCGTTCAGCAACGGCCCCACCTCGGCCCCGAAGACCCCGACCTGCTCGACCAGTTCGGCCCGCCCCCGGCTCCGGAACCGCACCTGGATCTGCCGCACCCCCATCGCCCCGTACTCCCGCAGCGACCGGGCGATCCGCTCCGGTGCCCCGACCAGCGTCCGCCGCCCCACGTCCCACCCGGGCTTCCCCACGTACACCGGCTCCGCGATCGCCCCGACCTCGACCGGCTCGACCACCCCCGCCGCCTCCCGCAACCGCCGCAACGTCGCTATCTGGGCGGGCAGTTGCTCCCGCCGGTCCCCCTGCGGCAGCCAGCCGTCCCCCCGCACCGCGGCCCGCCGCACCGCCGCCGGGGACGAGCCCCCCACCCACACCGGCGGCCGCGGCCGCTGCACCGGCCGCGGCGCCTGCCCCAACCCCCCGAACGCGAACCGCTCCCCCGTGAACTCCGGGAACTCCTCCTCCCCCAGGGCCGCCTTCAACGCGTCGATCGCCTCGTCCAGCACCGCCCCCCGCCGCGCGAAGTCCACCCCGACCGCCGCGAACTCCTCCGCCACGTGCCCGGCCCCCACCCCGAGGATCAACCGCCCCCCGGACAGCCGGTCCAAGGTCGCGTACTGCTTCGCGGTGAGCAGCGGATGCCGCAGCCCGACCACCGCCACATGACTGAGCAGCCGCACCCGCTCCGTCACCGCCGCCAGATACGACAGCGTCGCCACCGGGTCGTACCAGACCGTCCCCATCGTCCCGGCCAGCCGCCGCGGGATCGCCACGTGCTCACAGCACGCCACGTACGCGAACCCGGCCCGATCCGCCGCCCGCGCCACCGCCACCAGATCCTCCGGCCCGGCCCCCGCCTCCCACCCCTCCGCGAACACCACGCTCTGCGCCTGCACCGGCAGTTGCATCCCGTACGACAGCGCACCCTGCGGCAGCACCTGCACCATGCCCCGAACCCCTTCCCCTGACGAGTCGCCGTCCCGCGACCGGGTCCGGTCATGGTGATAGCTGACGCATCGTCATACAAGGGGTCCGGGCGCCGCCACGGTCCCGACGGTCGCCTCCCGGCCCGCCTGGCCGGCGCGCGGCGTCGGCCCGCCGCCGACCGTCACCCCCTCGCCGCCCCCGGCCCCCAGAGCCCCTCCGGCGTCAGCCCGAGGAGGTCGATGGCGTTGCCGCGGACGATGCGGTCGATGGTGTCGGGGGGCAGGTGGGACATCTGGGTCTCGGCCACCTGGCGGGACCTGGGCCAGGTGGAGTCCGAGTGCGGGTAGTCGGTCTCGTAGAGGACGTTGCCGACGCCGATGGCGTCGAGGTTCCGCAGGCCGAACGCGTCGTCGAAGAAGCAGCCGTGGACGTGGCCGGCGAAGAGCTCGGAGGGCGGGCGGAGGACCTTGTCCGCGACGCCGCCCCAGGCGCGGTTCTCCTCCCAGACGACGTCCGCGCGTTCCAGGATGTACGGGATCCACCCGATCTGCCCCTCGGCGTACATGATCTTCAGATGCGGGAAGCGGTCGAACGCGCCGCTCAGCAGCCAGTCGACCATCGAGAAGCAGCAGTTGGCGAAGGTGATCGTGGAGCCGACGGCCGGCGGGGCGTCGGCGGAGGTGGAGGGCATCTTCGACGAGGAGCCGATGTGCATGGCGATGACCGTGCCGGTCTCGTCGCAGGCGCGCAGGAACGGGTCCCAGTAGTCGGTGTGGATGCTGGGCAGCCCCAGGTGGGGCGGGATCTCGCTGAAGCAGACGGCGCGGACGCCGCGGGCGGCGTTGCGGCGCACCTCCTCGGCGGCCAGTTCCGCGTCCCAGAGGGGGATGAGGGTGAGCGGTATCAGCCGGCCGCCGGCCTGCGGGCCGCACCACTCCTCCACCATCCAGTCGTTGTACGCGCGCACCCCGAGCAGCGCCAGCTCGCGGTCCTTGGCCTCGGTGAAGGTCTGGCCGCAGAAGCGCGGGAAGGTGGGGAAGCACAGGGCGGACTGGACGTGGTTGACGTCCATGTCGGCGAGCCGTTCGGGGACGCTGAAGGAGCCGGGGCGCATCTGCTCGTAGGTGATGCCCTCCAGCTTGATCTCGTCGCGGGAGCAGCCGACGGCGGTGTCCAGGCGGGTCAGCGGGCGGTGCAGGTCCTCGTAGATCCACCAGTCGGTCATCGGGCCGTCGTCGCCCGGGGCGCCCATCTTGGGCGCGAACTTGCCGCCGACGAAGGTCACTTCGGTCAGCGGCGCGCGGACGATGCGGGGGCCGGTGTCGTGGTACTTCGACGGGAGCCGGTCCCGCCAGACATCGGGGGGCTCCACGGTGTGGTCGTCGACCGAAATGATCCTGGGGATGGGGGTGTTGGTCTCCACGGGGTTGGTCTCCATGGGCGTTACGGTAGCGCTGATCTGACGGTCCGTCAGTAAGTCGGAAGAGGGGGATGCGGGTTGGCGCGGCACGGGTTCGTAGCCGGTGGGGCGAGCCCGCGGAGGCCGACCCGGGGCCCGCGTGCGAGAACCAACCGGCCTGCTCGTGCGTGTACGCACCCGGGCGCCTCGTTGACGGAGCCCGACCGGTCCGCGGGGGAAGGGGAGCCCCTTGGCACCTCCCGCAATCCCCCGGGAGAAACAAACCAGCCAGTCGGGGATGCGGCTCGGAGGCCGGGGTAGAGGGGCCACGGGCAGTGGGTCGTTGCGTGGGGCACGGGCCTGGCGGCCGAGCGGCGAGGGGACGGACGGGTGGCAGCCACCGCGAACACCGGTGCCGAGCTGGGACATTGCCGCGGGAGGGGCGCGCCGGGAGAAACCGGAAGGTTTGCCTCCAGGTCCCCGTCGGGCGGCCGCGCCGCGCCGCCGGAACCGCACGAGGAGGCTTTGTGCACGCTCCGGACCCCTACTGACGTAACGGGTCGCGACAAGGCAGACTGACCGTTGCGCACGAGGTAAAGGCGCGAGGGGCCATGACAACGCGGACGGACGGGACACGGCAGGGGGACACCATGGACGACGGTCCGGGACAGGTGCGGGAGCGGCTCCGCTTCACCGTGCTCGGTCCCGTGCGGGCCTGGCGCGGCGGGTCGCCGCTCGCGGTGGGTTCGCCGCAGCAGCGCGCCCTGCTCGCCGCGCTGTTGCTGCGCGGCGGGCGGACCGCCACCGCGCCCGAGCTCGTCGACGCCCTGTGGGGCGACGAACCGCCGCACGCCGCGCTCGCCGCGCTGCGCACCTACGCCTCCCGGCTCCGCAAGGCGCTCGGCGACGACGCCGAGGCGCTGGCCAGCGAGTCCGGCGGCTACGCCCTGCGGCCGGTGAACGGTACGCCCCTGGACCTCGACCACGACACCGCCGAGCAGTACGCCGCCGACGCCGAGAAGGCCAAGGCCGCCGGGGACCGCGACCGGGCCCGCGAACTGCTCGACGCCGCCCTGGACTTGTGGGACGGCGAACCGCTCGCCGGCGTCCCCGGCCCGTACGCCGAGAACCAGCGCACCCGCCTCCAGGAATGGCGGCTCTCGCTCACCGAGCACCGCCTCGACCTCGACCTGGAGGCCGGCTACCACGCCGAGGCGGTCTCCGAACTCACCGCGCTGACCGCCGCGCACCCGCTGCGCGAGCGGCTGCGGGAACTGCTGATGCTGGCGCTGTACCGCAGCGGCCGGCAGGCCGAGGCGCTCGCGGTCTACGCCGACACCCGCAAACTGCTCTCCGACGAGCTGGGCGTCGACCCCCGCGCCTCGCTCTCCGAGCTCCACCAGCGCATCCTGCAGGCCGACACCGAGCTCGACGCCCCGGCGCCCTCCGGCGGCCCGGATGCGCTGGAAGCCACCCTGGTCCGCCCGCGCCAGCTCCCGGCCACCGTCGCCGACTTCACCGGCCGCACCGCGTTCGTCAGGGAACTCAGCGACCAGTTGGCGACGGCGGACGGCAGCGTGATGGCCGTCTCGGCGGTCGCCGGCATCGGCGGCGTCGGCAAGACCACACTCGCGGTGCACGTCGCGCACGCCGCGCGGGAGCACTTCCCGGACGGGCAGTTGTACGTGGACCTCCAGGGCGCCGGGCACACCCCGGCCGAACCGGAGGCGGTGCTCGGCGCGTTCCTGCGCGCCCTGGGGACGGCCGACTCGGCCATCCCCGACGGCCTGGAGGAGCGCTCCGCCCTCTTCCGCTCCACCCTCGCCGGCCGGCGGGTCCTGGCCCTGCTGGACAACGCCCGGGACGCGGCGCAGGTCCGGCCGCTGCTGCCGGGCACCGCGGGCTGCGCGGCGCTGATCACCAGCCGCTCGCGGATGATCGACCTGGCCTCGGCCCATCTGGTCGACCTCGACGTGATGAGCCCGGAGGAGGCGCTGACCCTCTTCACCCGCATCGTCGGCGAGGAGCGGGTCACCTCCGAACGACAGGCCGCCATGGCCGTCGTCGGCGCCTGCGGCTTCCTCCCGCTGGCCATCCGCATCGCCGCCTCCCGCCTGGCCGCCCGCCGCACCTGGACGGTCTCCACGCTCGCCAGCAAGCTGGCCGACGAGCGCCGCCGGCTGGACGAACTCCGCGCCGGCGACCTGGCGGTGAAGGCCACCTTCGAACTGGGCTACAAACAACTGGAGCCCGCCCAGGCCCGCGCCTTCCGCCTACTGGGCCTGGCCGACGGCCCGGACATCTCCCTGACGGCGGCGGCCGCCGTCCTCGACCTGGACGCGGACGCCGCCGAGGAACTCCTCGAATCGCTCGTCGACACCTCCCTCCTGGAGTCCGCCGCACCGGGCCGCTACCGCTTCCACGACCTGGTCCGCCTCTACGCCCGCGCCTGCGTCGAACGCGACGAACACCCGCCGTCCGAACGGGACGCGGCCCTGACGCGGTTGCTGGACTTCTACCTGGCGACGGCGGCCCGGATGTACGCACTGGAGCGCCCCGGCGACCGGTTGATCGCGCACATGGAGCGCACCGACTACCCCGGACTGGACTTCCAGGACCGGGCCCTGGCCCTGGAGTGGCTGTTCAGCGAGGCGGGGTGCCTGCTCTCCTGCGCCCGCCAGTCCAGCGGCCCCGCCGCGATCCGGGGCGCGGCCGACCTGCTGTTGCTCGTCAAGGACCTCGCCGAGTCCGGCGCCGAAGCCCTCCAGTACGAGCAGACCAGCATCGCCCTGCTGAAGGCCGCCCGGGAGCTCGGAGACCAGCACGCCGAGGCCCGCCTCCACCTCGCCCTGACCTATGTGCGCACCCTGACCGGACGGCTGGGCGAGGCGGACGAGAACGCCAAGTCCGCCATGCTGTTGGGCCTCGCCACCGAGGACGCCTTCACCTGCTCGTACGCGCCCAACGACCGCGGCATCATCGCCAACGCCCAGGGCCGGCACAGCGACGCCGAGGGGTACCTGCGGCAGGCCCTGGCCGCCTTCCACGACGACGACAACCGGCAGTCCGAAGCCAGCGCCCTGTGCAACCTCTCCCGGGTGCACCTGGCCACCGGGCGGGTGGACAGCGCCATCCAACTGGCACAGCAGGGCATCGCCATCTACCGCGAGTTGGGCGCCCGGCGCCGGCTCGCCAACGGCATGTACGCGCTCGCCCTGGCGTACACCGAGGCGATGCGGTTGGAGGAGGCCAACCAGCAACTGACCGACGCGCTGGCCATCTTCAAGGACAGCCGCCAGCGGTTCTGGGAGGCGATGACCAACTTCCGGCTCGCCGAGGTCGATCTGGCCGGCGGCCGGCCGGCCAGTGCCGCCAACCGTGCCGAGCAGGCCCTGACGGCGCTGCGCGGCATCGGCGGCGACTCCTGGCGGGCGACCTTCCTGACCGCGCTGGGCCGGGCCCTGCACGCGCTCGGGCACGTCGGCCGGGCGCGGGTGTGCTGGCAGGAGGCCCTGGCCATCTTCGAGCGCCTGGGCTCCCCCGAAGGCGGCGCTGTGCAGGCACTTCTCACCCCTGCCGCGGTCGCGTAAACCGCCACCGCATCTCCCCAACGCCGTCGTTTATCGATCGTTCATCGCGGCGGGCCACTCTTAACAGCATCGAACCGCCGCCTCGGGGGGCAAGCGGCTCGGTGCCCAGGCCGCACAGTTATCGTGAGCGGCCGCGCCACGCCCGTCCGGCGACCAACGGGGGAGTCGCCGGGCGGGCTGGCCCAAGCTCAAGCGCCCATTCAGGAGTTGATCTCTGTGAGCACCGACAACAAGGCCCAGGTGACCGCCGAACGGGATGCCATCCGGCCGATGGACAACCACCAGCCCATCATCGCGCCGGGTGTCACCCCGCGAGCGAAAAAGAAGAAGCCCGGTGAGCGGGACATCATCAAGCCGATGGACAACCACCAGCCCATCGCCGCGACGGGTGTCACCACCGAGGACAACCACCAGCCGCTCGGTGAGCCCAAGTAAGACCCACTGAACCGACGGGGGAATACGGGGGAGCACAACCGGGGGGGGATCCGGGGGATCGCAGGGGCCGTCTTCCGTGGCTTGGAGGGGAAGCCACGGAAGTTCGGCCCCTGCGGCGTTTCCCGACCGGGCAGGAAAAACCCACGACATTCGACCGCTTTCCCTCACAAGCGTCGAACGTCTGCGCACGCTAGCCGCTAGTTTGTTTCCGGGAACAGCAACGCCCCCTTAATTCCGAGGAGTTGGAATGACCCGCACGAGAGAATTCCTGGCCGTCGCCGCCCTCACCGCGGCCGCGCTCGGCACGGCCGCGGTGCCTGCCATGGCGGACAACCACATACCCAGCGCGCCGGCCGTCGTCACCACCCAGGACAGCCACGCACCCATGGCGCCGCAGGACAACCACATGCCGGTGCCCTCTCAGCGGGTCCACGCGCCGGTGACGCCGATGGACAACCACATGCCCTGACCGAGGGTCATGACGACGGGCCGCGCGACACAACATCACGGACGGGGCCGGGCGGTTGCCCGGCCCCGTCCTCGCTTCCGAAGACGATGGCGTTTCCGTTCCGAAACGGTCGGCGCGGCCCCGGACGCGGCCTAACTCACGGCGCCCACCCCGCACACAGCAACCCATCCAGTTCACCACGACTATCTGACGCTTCGTCAGTTTCGGTGCTAGAGTCGCGCGGCACACCCGCCCACCACCCCAGGAGGCGCGCCGTGTTCGAAGTCGCCCGTATAGGCACGTTGTGGGAGCTGGTCGAGTACCGGGCCCGGGCCTCCGGGGACGTGCCGATGTTCTTCGACGGGGGCGGCGGGGGTGCCGTGACGTTCGGGGCGGTGCGGGACGCGGCGCTGCGGGCGGCGGCCGGGTTCCTGGCCCTGGGGGTCGGGCCCGGGACGCGGGTGATGTGGCAGTTGCCCACCCGCGTCGACACCGTGGTCGCCTCGCTCGCGCTGGCCCGGCTCGGGGCCGTGCAGACGCCGGTGATCCCGCAACTCCGCTCCCACGAGGTCGGTTTCGTCCTGCGCGACGCGGCGGCGGAGTACGCGCTCGTACCGGGGGTGTGGCGCGGGTTCGACCACGCGGCGATGGTGCGCGGGGCGATCGGTGAGGCTGGTGGGGTGCGGGTGGTCTCCGTGGCGGACGGGCTTCCCGTGGGGGACCCGGGCACGCTGCCGGACCCGCCGGACGCCGCCGACGACCGCACCCGGTGGATCTACTACACCTCCGGAACCACCGCCGCGCCCAAGGGAGTCGAGCACACCGACGCCTCGCTGATCGCCGGCGGGGTGGGGCTGGCCACCGCGCTGGGGATGACCTCCGACGACATCGGCTCGATCGCGTTCCCGTACGCGCACATCGCCGGCCCGGACTACGTCGTCGCGATGCTGGTCAGCGGATTCCCGGCGGTGGTGCTGGAGACCTTCGACGCGGACCGGGCGGCCGAGGTCTACCGGCGCCACGGGGTGACCATGGCGGGTGGCAGCACCGCGTTCTACCAGGCGTTCCACGACGCCTCGCGGCGCCGCCGGGCGGCCGCACCGGGCGGTGCCGGACCGCTGATCCCGTCGCTGCGGCTGCTGTCCGGCGGCGGGGCGCCGCTGCCGCCCGAGCTGTACCGGGCGGCCGGGCGGGAGTTGGGGTGCGCGATCGTGCACGGGTACGGGATGACCGAGTGCCCGATGATCGCGATGGGCACGCCGTACGACGGCGACGAGCAACTGGCGCACACCGTCGGCCGACCGGTGACGGGCGCCCGGATCCGGATCGTCCGGCCCGACGGGAGCCAGGCCGCGACCGGGGAGACCGGCGAGGTGACGGTGGCCGGGCCGATGCTCTTCCGCCGGTACACCGATCCCGCGCTGAGCGCGGGGGCGTTCGGCCCGGACGGCGCGTTCCGCACCGGCGACCTGGGCCACCTGCGCGCCGACGGGCATCTGGTGCTCACCGGGCGGCTGAAGGACATCATCATCCGCAAGGGCGAGAACATCTCCGCGCAGGAGGTCGAGGACCTGGTGCACACCCACCCGGCGGTGGCGGAGGCGGCGGTGATCGGACTGCCGGACCGGGAGCGGGGGGAGCGGGTGTGCGCGGTGGTGACGCTCAAGGGGATGGCGGACACCCCCGGGGCGGGCGGCGGCACCGGTACGGGCGGGGCGCCGGCGCTCACCCTGGCGGGGCTCACCGCGCATCTGCGGGCGGCCGGGCTGATGGCGCAGAAGCTGCCGGAGCAGCTGGAGATCACCACGGAACTGCCGCGCGGCGGGCCGCTGAACAAGGTGCTGAAGACGGCGCTGCGGGAGCGGTACGGCAGGAGCGGCGGGTAGCCGGGCCTCCCCTTCGGCCCGGCGGCGGCCCTGTCCGTCGGCGGCGCGGCGATGCGTTTCCCGGAGCATCGCGGTCTTCACTGGTGTGGGGCGGACCGCCATGGCCCGCCCCACACCAGTGAAGACCGCGAAGGCAGTGAAACCAGCGAAGCCGGTGGAGTCGGCCAACGGCCGGTGAGGCCGGGCGAGAAGGGAGCCGGACGATGACGGACGCGGAGCGGAACCCGGACCAGCACCCGGAGCAGGGGCCGGCGGCGGGTGCCCCGTTGATCGATCTCGCGGCGCAGGCCCGGGAGGTCGCGCGGCTCGCCGCGGGCACGGCCGAGGAGCAACTGGCCGCGCCCACCCCGTGCAGCGCCTTCGCCGTGCGCGATCTGCTCGGCCACCTGGTAGGGCTGACCGCCGCGTTCCGGGACGCCGCGCGCAAGGACCGGGGGCCGACCACCGAGGCGCCTCCGGGCGCGGCACTGCCGGAGCTCGCCCCCGGGTGGCGCGCGGAGCTGGCGGGCAACCTGGACGCGTTGGCGGCGGCCTGGCGCGCCCCGGCCGCCTGGGAGGGCGAGACGCAGGTGGGCGGCGTCACCCTGCCCGGGGCCGCCGCGGGCAGGTTCGCACTGAACGAACTGGTCGTGCACGGCTGGGACCTGGCGCGCGCCACCGGCCAGGAGTACGCGCCCGACGGCCCGAGCCTGGACGTCTCGTACGCACTGCTCGCGGCCACCGCCGCCGGTCCGGAGGGCGGGTCGCCCTTCGGCGCGGCGGTCCCGGTGTCGGAGGGCGCGCCGCTGCTGGACCGGGTGGTGGCGCTCAGCGGTCGGCACCCGGACTGGACGCCTCCGCGGAACCCGCGCGCCTCGTGCCCCTGACGTCCGAGTAGAGGGCGTGGGGAGGGGGCATCCGGTCCGGCCCGGCCGCCAGCCCCCGCACGTCACCCGACGCCACGGCGCCACGACCTCGCGGCGTCACGGCGTCATGTCCCACCGCCCCCGTCCCCCTCCCCCGCAACATCCCCTTCACCACCTTGCCGCTGGCGTTGCGTGGGAGGTCGGGGACGAACTCCACTTCCCTGGGGACCTTGTAGTTGGCCATCTCGCGGCGGGACCAGGCGATCAGGTCGTCGGCGGTGAGGCGGGAGCCGGGGCGGCGGACCGCGTACGCCTTGCCGACCTCGCCGAGGCGGCGGTCGGGGATGCCGACGACGGCGGCCTCGGTGATGTCCGGGTGGCGGGCGAGGAGTTGCTCTATCTCGGCGGGGTAGGCGTTGAAGCCGCCGACGATGAACATGTCCTTGATCCGGTCGGTGATCCGGAGGTTGCCGTCCGCGTCGAGGACGCCGACGTCGCCGGTGCGCAGCCAGCCGTCGGGGGTCAGGGCACGGGCGGTGGCGGCCGGGTCCTCGAAGTAGCCGGACATCACGTGGTAGCCGCGGACCAGGACCTCGCCGGGCTCGCCGGGCGGCCGCGGGCGGTCGGCGGCGTCCACGATCCGGACCTCGGTGTCCGGTATCGCGCGGCCCGAGGTCGCCGCGATCACCCCGGGCGGGTCGCCGCGGCGGCACATGGTGACCACGCCGGTGCTCTCCGAGAGCCCGTAGGCGGTCAGGACGGTGGCCACCTTCAGCTCGCCGCGCAGCCGTTCCACCAGCTCCAGGGGGACGACGGCGGCGCCGGTGACGACCAGGCGCAGCGCCGAGAGGTCGTGCTGGGCACGGTCGGGGTGGTCCAGCAGTTGCTGGTGGAGGGTGGGCGGGCCGGGGAGGACGGAGATCCGCTCGGCGGCGATGTTGGCGAGCGCGGTCTCCACGCCGAAGACCGGCTGCGGGACCATCGTCGCGCCGCGCAGCAGGCAGGCGAGGGCGCCGGCCTTGTAGCCGAAGGTGTGGAAGAACGGGTTGACGATGAGGTAGCGGTCGCCCTCCTCCAGGCCGGCCAGTTCGCTCCAGACGTCGTAGGCGCGCAGGGTCTGGCCGTGGGTGATCACGGCACCCTTGGGGTGACCGGTGGTGCCGGAGGTGAAGATGATGTCGGACGGGTCGTCGGGGCCGAGGGCGTCGGCCCGAGCGCGCACCGTCTCGGGCGGCACCGCCGCGCCCTCGGCGAGGAAGGCGCGCCAGGTGGTGAAGTCGGCGGGGGCGTCGTCGGCGAGCACCACCACCCGCTCCAGGTGCGGCAGTCCGGGCAGCGGGCCGCGCCCCTCGCCCCGCTCGGCGGCCCGGCGCAGCGAGGCGACGTAGGAGGTGCCGAGGAAGGTGCCGGTGACGAAGAGCAGCCTGGCGCGGGTGCGGCGCAGGATGTCGGCGGCCTCGGCGCCCTTGAAGCGGGTGTTGACCGGGACCAGGACGGCGCCGGAGGTCACCGCGCCGAGCGCGGCGACGAGCCAGTCGAGGGTGTTGGGCGCCCAGACGGCGACCCGGTCGCCTCGGGTGACGCCGGCCGCCACGCAGGCCGCGGCGGCCCGCTCCACCCGCGCGCCCAACTCGACGTAGGAGAGCCGGGTGCGGCCCTCGACGACGGCCTCCCGGGGGCCGTACCGGTCGGCGGCGGCGCGCACCAGGTGGGCCAGCGAGCCGTACGCCAGGTCCGCTCGCGCATCGAGCCGTTCGTCCATCGCGCTGCCTCCCGTGTGCCGCAAGGACCCGTACCGTCGCACTAGCTGACTGTCCGTCAGATTAGCGGTAGCCTCCTCCGCTGTCAGCAGTGACCGCCGACCACGGAGGTGGCGATGGGGGCGACCCTCAAGGACGCTACGGCGATCGTCGGTATCGGACAGACTCCCTTTGCCAAACGACTCCCCGAATCCGAGAAGAGCTTGGCGTGCCGGGCGATCGTCGCCGCCCTGGACGACGCCGGCATCGCACCCTCCGAGGTGGACGCCTTCGCCTCGTACACCATGGAGGAGACCGACGAGGTCGAGATCGCCAAGTCCATCGGCGCCGGCGACGTCACCCACTTCTCCAAGGTCGGCTACGGCGGCGGCGGTTCCTGCGCGACGGTGGCGCACCTGGCCGCCGCCATCGCCACCGGGCAGGCCGGCGTCGGCGTCGCCTGGCGGTCCCGCAAGCGCGGCTCGGGGCCGCGACCGTGGACCAACACCCGTGCCCAACTGCCCACTCCGGGACAGTGGACCCGCCCCTTCGGACTGCTCCGCCCGGCCGACGAGATCGGCCTGCTGGCCCGGCGCTACATGCACGAGTACGGCGCCACCCGCGACCACTTCTTCAACGTCGCGCTCGCCTGCCGCAACCGCGCCAACCAGAACCCGGCCGCGATGATGTACGACCGCCCGCTGACCCGCGAGATGTACATGACCGCGCGCTGGATCAGCGAACCGCTCTGCCTCTTCGACAACTGCCTGGAGACCGACGGTGCGTTGGCCTGCGTCGTGGTCGCCGCCGAGCGCGCCCGCGACTGCCGCCAGCGGCCCGTCTACGTCCACGCCGCCGCCCAGGGGCTGCCCGCGCAGCACCACGGCATGGTCAACTACTGGAACGACGACCCGCTCACCGGCCCGGCCTGGACCGCCGCCCGCCACCTGTGGAAGGGCGCCGACCTGGGACCGCAGGACGTCGACGTGGCGCAGATCTATGACGCGTTCACCCCCCTGATCCCCCTCTCCCTGGAGGGCTACGGCTTCTGCGGGCGCGGCGAGGGCGCGGCCTTCACCGAGGGCGGCGCCCTGGAGAGCGGCGGCCGCCTGCCCCTCAACACCGCCGGCGGCGGCCTCTCCGAGGCGTACGTCCACGGCTTCAACCTCATCACCGAGGGCGTCCGGCAACTGCGCGGCACCAGCACGGCGCAGGTCCCGGACGCCGCCACCTGCCTCGTCACCGCGGGCGAGGGCGTGCCCACCTCCGCGCTGCTGCTGAGGAGTTGAGACCCGATGCGCGCAGACCGCTCCCCGCGCGGCGCCACCGCCGCCGGGACCGACCCCACGACCACCCACGATTCCGCGCCCCACGACGCCCCCGCAACCGACCGCGATTCCATGACCGACCCCGCCCCCCTCACCGTCCGTGATCCGATGAACACAAGCGTGCCGGCCGCCACTGACAATCGACCCCCCGATCTCGCCGACCCCGCCGCCGACCTGCTGCGTCCCGTCCCCGACGACGACGGCGCCCCGTTCTGGGAGTACGCGGCCCGCGGCGAACTCCGCGTCCAGACCTGCTCCGACTGCGACGAACCGCGCTTCCCGCCCCGCCCCTGCTGCCCGCACTGCCAGTCGTTCGCCGCCCACTGGCAGCGGATGTCCGGCCGCGGCCGGATCTGGTCCTACGTCGTGCCGCACCCGCCGCTGCTGCCCGCCTACGCCGCGCAGGCGCCCTACAACGCGATCGTCGTCGAGCTCGCCGAGGCCCCCCGGATCCGCCTGGTGGGCAACCTCGTCGCCGCCCCGGACGCCGCCCTGAACTCCGTCGACCCGGCCCGGCTGCGGATCGGCGCCCCGGTCCGGGCGGTCTTCCACACCCCGCCCGGCGGCCCCACCCTCCCCCGCTGGGTCCTGGAGCGCCCATGACGCCCGCCGGGCTCCGCACGGAGATCACCGACGGGGTCGCCCTGGTCACCCTCGACCGACCCGCCCGCCACAACGCCCTCGACCTCGCCACCGCCGCCGAACTGGTCGCCACCTGGCGGGAGTTCCGCTTCGACGACACCGTCCGGGCGGCCGTGCTCACCGGCGCCGGCGGCCGCGCCTTCTGCACCGGCATCGACCGCTCCGCCGAAGTGCCCCAGCCCGCCTCCCCGTTCTCCCTCGACGACCCGCTGCGCACCGTCGGCCCGAAATCCAACGACCTGTGGAAACCGGTGCTCGCCGCCGTCGAGGGCATGGCCTGCGGCGGCGCCTTCTACCTGCTCGGCGAGGCGGAGTTCATCGTCGCCGCCGAGGACGCCACCTTCTTCGACCCGCACACCACCTACGGGATGGTCAGCGCCTACGAGTCCGTCCTCATGGCGCAGCGGATGCCCTACGGGGAGATCGCCCGGCTCGCCCTGATGGGCACCGCCGAACGGCTCGGCGCCCGGCGCGCCCACGCCGTCGGGCTGGTCTGCGAACTCACCGCGCCGGGCTCGGCGGTCGAGACCGCGCTGCGCCGCGCCGCGGTGCTGGCCGCCCAGCCCACCGAGGCCGTCCAGGGCACCGTCCGGGCCCTGTGGGCGGCCCAGGAGGCCACCCGTTCCCAGGCGTTGGCGCACGCCCCGCACCTGATCGCGCTCGGCAACCTGCCGCCGGAGCGCCAACGCGCCCTGTTCGCCGCCCGCCCCCGCACCACCGGGGACGACCCGCCGCCCGTCAGATGACCCGCCGGCCGCACCCGGCCGGCTCCGGCCTCACATCTTGGTCTTGTGCGCCCGGGTGATCTGGCAGGTGTACCAGAACGCCTGCCAAGAGGACTGGTTCAGCGTGTACTTGGCGGTGTACGTCTCGGTCGCGCCGGGTGCCACCACGACGCTGCGCTGGTGCACCCCGTAGGACGAGCCGTCCGCCGGCCGGTCCTTCATCCAGTCGACCCGTATGTCGTAGGAGAACGTGCTGGTCGTCGACGGGTTGGTGACGGAGACCGTGTAGCTGAACTGGCGCGTCGAGGCGGAGAAGTCACAGCCGCTGCCGCGGATGTCGGACCGCCCGTCCGGGTCGAAGGTCTCCTGGGTCGGCGACGGCGAGTAGCTGTCGTATCCCGGCGGGGTGTACGAGGGCGTCGGGTTCGCCGGGTCGTAGCTGGCGGACGGCGACGCCGTCGCCCAGTCCGGCAGCGGCGGCGGCTTGGGCCGGCTGAACGCACAGCCGCTGGCGCCGACGAGCGTGCCCGCCGCCACCGCGGCGACGACGCCCGCCCTGATCCCCTTGCCGCCCCGGCCCCCGCGGCCCCCGACGGTCCCGCCCGTACGCGTACGCGTGCCCTGCGCCATGTCCTTCGCCCATCCCCCGTTGTCACGTTCCCACCGCGCCGCCCCAAGGGGTTGACGCGTGCACGGCACCCTAGCAAGTGCCGGTGACGGCCCGTGCGGGCCCCTGAGCGGAGCCGGCCCGGAGGTGAGCCCGCTTGTCTAGCGGGGGTCGACGGGCAGGCGTAGCGTCGGTCACGAGGGCGAGACGACGGGACGAGTCGAAGCGAGGCGACGCCGGTGGTGCGCAACGTTCTCGGCTCCCTGATCGCCCTCGTCGGAGCGACGGCCGCCGTCTGGAGCCCCTTCCGTCCCTGGTACGACGGCCGTCACGGAAGCGACGTCCGGATCGAGGACCTCTTCAACGGCCTCACGGACAACGGCGCCACGCTCTTCGGCTCCCTGGTGCTCCCGATGGTCTTCGCCGGGCTGCTGACCCTGATCGGCGTGGCGCTGCGCTCCCGGTTGCTCGTCACCCTCGCCGGGCTGGTGGTCCTGGGCTGCACCGTCTTGTGGATGGTCCGCCAGGGCCAGCGCGCGGGCGAACTCACCGCCGGCGCCCACGGGCTGGGCGTCGGCGTCGCCAACGCCCTGGGCGGCGGCGCACTGCTGATCCTGGGCGCCCTGATCATGCGCGGGCGCGCCCGACGGGTGCCCCGCTACGAGGACGAGCCCCTCCGACCGCCACCGCCCGAGCCCTGGGACCCGGGCCGCCCGGCCGCCCAGGAGTGGCACCCGGCACCGCACGATCCGCGGTCCACCACCCAGCCCCTTGGGCCGCAGCCACCGACCCCGCCCGTGGAGTGGGGCCGCCAACTCCCGTCGGACCGCCGGGAACACGGGCCCACCGGGGGACCGGGACCACAGGGGCCTCCGGCGCACCAACCGCCGCCGGACGACAACGGGCCGCCACCGGACGAACCCCGGTGAACGCCCCCACGCGCCCCGCCCGTCCTACGGGCGCCGCGCCTGCCCCGTCCCCTTCGCGGCGTCCAGCGCGTACACGCAGCGGTCCTTGCTGCACGCGTAGACCACCCCGCCGACCGCCACCGGCGAACCGGTGATCTCGCCGCCGGTGGCCAGCTTCCAGCGCAACTGCCCGCCCATCGCGTCGAGGGTGTAGAGGCAGTGGTCGGCCGACCCGAAGTGCACCCGGCCCTCGGCGACGACCGGGGAGCCCACGATGTCGGCGCCCGCCTGGAAGCGCCAACGCGGGGTGCCGGTCACCGCGTCGAGGGTGTAGAGGGCCTTGCCGCTGCCCAGGTGGACGGCGCCCTGCGCGACCAGGACGGGGGCCGCGGACTGCCGGGCCTCGGTGGCGATCCGCCAGCGGTCCCGACCGTCCGCCGCGTCGAGGGCGTAGACCGTGCCGAGGTAGTCGGCCAGATAGATCCCGCCGCCGGCGACGGCCGGACCGGGCGCGAAGGCCGGCGGGCTCAGGAAGACCGCGGGCGCCTCGAAGTGCCAACGGACGTCGCCGCGGGCCGCGTCGAAGGCGAGCACCCGGGTGCCGGCGACGACGTACACCGAGCCGTCCGACGCGGGCAGCACCCGCATCGGGACGCCGCCGCAGGACGCCGTGTCCCCCACCGGATACGACCAGAGTTCGGCGCCGGTGCGCACCTGGAGCGCCTTCAGCCGGGCGTCGGCCCAGACGTAGACCGTGCCGTCGTGCACCACTGGCGCGGCCTCGGGATTCTCGAAGTCGGTCTGGACACCGGTCAGTTCCCAC
Source organism: Streptomyces sp. NPDC090442 (assembly GCF_044769405.1). Lineage (NCBI taxonomy): Bacteria > Bacillati > Actinomycetota > Actinomycetes > Kitasatosporales > Streptomycetaceae > Streptomyces > Streptomyces sp. NPDC090442. Next base: position 53,327 of record NZ_JBIVXW010000021.1, on the reverse strand, counting down.
AGCAGCTCACCGCTGGCGGCCTCCCGCGCCTGGACGCCGCCACCGCGGGTGCTGGTGACGACGGTGCCGCGGTCGGCGGCGAGGGCGTAGATCCACGCCTCGCTGCTCAGCCGCCAGCGCTCGCCGCCGTCCTCGGCGTCCAGGGCGTAGAGGGTGGGGCCGTCGGAGGCGTGGATCCGGCCGTCGGCGACCGCCATCGCCCAGGCGACGTCGCGGGTCTTGAACTTCCGCCGCCCGCTGGCCACATCGAGGGCGTGCACCTCGAACGACGTGACGTAGAGCAGGTCGTCGGCGACGACCGGGGTGCCCCAGACGTCGTTGGACATCCGGAACCGCCAGGGGCGCCAGCGGCCCGGCTCGGCGGGCGGGGCCTCCGGCGGAGCGGAGTGCGTGGCGTCGCCCTGGCCGGCGCCGCTGGCCGCGGCCGCGCCCTGCTGCGGTACGCCGGGGGCACCGGACGGGGGCCGGACCCAGTTCGTCCCGGCGGCGGCCTGCCCGCGCGGCTGCGGGGCCTCGGCGGCGCGGGGCCCGGGCCCTATCGGGGCGTGCGAGCCACCGAGTCGTACGGGACCGCCGGCGCCGTCGGGGGCGGGCGGGGCGGCCACCGGGGCCGGCGCGACGCCGTGCGCGGCCTGCGGGACCGGGGCGGCGCCGCGGGGGTCGGCGGCGCGGTGCACACCGGGGCCGGCGCCGATCCGCCCGGGCCAGCCGTCGGCGGGCCGGCCGGCCTCGGCGTGCTGCGGCGGGGTCCTGGGCATGGGCGGGAGCGCGGGCTCCTGGGGGCCGGCGCCGCGGGGCACGGCGGCGGCCCGCGGGGTGCTCGGCGCGACCGCGCCCCGGCCGCCGCCGCGGCGCCGCTCGATGAGCGCCACGGCACCGGGCGGCAACCAGGCCGACGCGGTGCCGCTGTCGTCCCCGCCGGAGCTGAACAGGTGCGGCGCCAACTCGGACTGGAGATCGGCCGGGGACGGCCGGTGGGCCGCCTCCATCTGCATGCAGGACTCCATCAACGGCCGCAGCTCGTCCGGCAACCCGACCAGGTCGGGGCCCTCACGGAGCAGCATGAAGACCGTCTCGACCGGGTTGGCGCCGTGGAAGGGCGCGTGCCCGGTGGCGGCGAAGACCAGGGTGGAGCCGAGCGAGAAGACGTCGCTGGCGCCGGTGACGCTGCGGGAGTCGCGGGCCTGCTCCGGCGACATGTAGGCCGGGGTGCCGACGGCGACATTGGTCATCGTCAGCCGGGTGTTGGACACCCCGGAGGCGATGCCGAAGTCGATGACCCGGGGGCCGTCCTCGACCACCAGGACGTTCGACGGCTTCAGGTCGCGGTGGACCAGGCCGGCGCCGTGGATGGACTGGAGCGCCTCCGCGATGCCGGCCGCCAACCAGCGCACCGCCTGGACGGGCAGCGGGCCGCACTCATTGACTATCTCCTCCAGGGAGGGCGCGGGGACGTACGCCGTCGCCAACCAGGGCACCGCGGCCCGGGGATCGGCGTCGACCACGGCCGCGGTGTAGAAGCCGCTGACGGCGCGGGCCGCCTCTACCTCGCGGGTGAACCGGACCCGGAACAGCTGGTCCTCGGCGAGCTCGGAACGGACCGTCTTGATGGCCACCCGCCGGCCGGACGCCGACCGCGCCAGATAGACCAGGCCCATGCCGCCGGCCCCGAGACGGCCGAGGACCTCGAACGGGCCGATCCGCCGGGGATCGTGCTGCGTCAGCTGCTCCACCACTTGCCTGCCACCTCCCCGTGGGGCATAAAACGAGACTCTCCACACCGACGAGTCGCCGAGAGCCACTGCCCCGCGCAGCGTCTCACCGCCTGGCCGAAACGGCCGTACGCACCCTGATTCTTCCTGGCCGGGCCGGCGGTTGCGAACCCGGGGCCTGTCGGCCGTGTCACGACTCACCCCCTGCGATACGCAACAAGGCCATTACCCGGCGTATTCCACCCCGCCCTGACGTGCTCCGATACGTCCGGGTCGGGCGATTACCGAGCGGTTACCGATCGGTTGTGCCGCGGGCGAAGGAACGCGGCCGCGGAATATCCGCCGTTCATCGCCCCATCCGGACGGCCGGATTCCGCGCCGGAGGCCGCGCAACCACCCCCACCGATCCCCTTGCCCCCGGCGGATATCCGGACCGACGGCCGGTCCGCCGTGGCCGAAACCATCCCTTTTCCCGCCCGCTTGCCCGCCCGTATCTCTGCACATGCCTTCCCCCGTGCCACCCCTGCGTCAATGGATCAATTCTGCGACGCCCGGGGCGATTTCGGGGCCAGGACACCGCGCGTGGCGCACGGATTGCCGCGCCCCGACCGCCGCGCACCCGCCGCTCCCCCGACGCCTCGTCGCCCACCCCGTCATCCACCGCAGTTGTCCACAGGGTGTTGATAACAACATTCACTGGATCGGACCAATGGGCGCCCGTCCAGCACCATCGGCGATCGGGCCCACAACCAGGGCGGCAGCGGGCTTTGGGCACCCCGAACTCCCCGGTCCCCATTTGCAGGCAGCCAAATCGCGCTCCGATCACCCCTCGGTAAGCTGACGGCATGACAGGACAAGTTCGAACCGTCGACGGCAGAGTTGCCGGCCGCCGCGGACAGGCGACGCGGCAAAAGCTCCTCGACTGCCTCAGCGAAATGCTCAGTTCGTCCCCCTATCGGGACGTCAAAGTCATCGATGTGGCCCGAAAAGCGGGCACTTCCCCCGCGACGTTCTACCAGTACTTCCCGGACGTTGAAGGCGCGGTCCTCGAAATCGCCGAAGAGATGGCGAAAGGGGGCGCGAGCCTGACCGACCTGGTCGCCGGACGCTCGTGGGTGGGCAAGTCCGGTTGGCAGGCGGCCGAGGAACTGGTCGACGGCTTCCTCTCCTTCTGGCGCAAGCACGACGCGATCCTGCGCGTCATCGACCTGGGCGCCGCCGAGGGCGACAAGCGGTTCTACAAGATCCGCATGAAGATCCTCAACGCGGTCACCAACTCCCTTACGGAGTCGATCCAGGAGCTCCAGAGCAAGAACAAGGTCGACAAGGACGTGAGCGCCGCGGCGATGGCCGGCTCCCTCGTCGCCATGCTCGCGGCGGTCGCCGGCCACCAGAAGGGCTTCCAGAGCTGGGGCGTCAAGCAGGCCGAGCTCAAGCCCAACCTGGCGCTGCTGGTGCACTTCGGCATCACCGGCAAGAAGCCCACCAAGTAGCCGGCCTCCCGGGCCTCCGGACCCCGAGGGTCCGCGCCGGGACCGCCGCGCCGGCGCAGCGCAACGACGCCGCGCCGCTGCCGCCGGGGAAGCCTCGCCTCCCCCATGTCCCGTACTTTCCGGGACAGTTCGCCCCCGTCCTGTGTCCGTCCTGCCATAGCTGTGAACGCCCGCGCGGCGGGCGCCGAGCCCCTCTTCAGGGGCGGTACGGCGCCCGTTGGGCGGGCGTTTCGGTGCCGCCCCGGCGCCCGTCAGGTCAGCGCCGGTCCAACCGGAAGAGTCGGATCTCCCGTTCCACCCGCGCCTGATAGGCCGCGTACGGCGGCCAGAACGCCAGCGCCGCCCGCCAGGCCCGCTCCCGCTCCGCCCCGGTCAGCAGCCGGGCCCGCACCGGAACGTCCCGGCCGCGCCAACTCACCTCCGCCTCCGGGTTCTTGCGCAGGTTCGCGGACCAGGCCGGGTGCCCCGGCCGGCCGAAGTTGCTGCCGACCAACAGCCAACCGCCGTCGTCCTGCGGCACACAGGACAGCGGGGTGCGCCGCGGCAGTCCGCTCCGGGCGCCGGTGGTGGTGAGCACGACGCCGGGCAGCATCCGGGTGCTGAGCAACGCCCTCCCGCCGGACAGTCGGTGGACGGCGCGGTCCAGCGCGGGGATGAGGTGCGGTGCGAGCCGCGCGAACGCCCGCGTCGAGGAGAGCTTCTGCACCAGGTGCACGCCGCGGTCCATCAGGCACCGACCGCCGCTCGCGCGCCCGGAACGGCGAGGGCGTCCGCGCCCGTCGCGTTTCCCCCGGCTCCGAACAGGCCCGCCTGCTCCGCCGCCCGGGCCCGCAGCCGGTGCACCGGACCCCACAACAGCTCGTCGCAGGCGGCCCGTTTGAAGTAGAGGTGCGCGGCGTGCTCCCAGGTGAAGCCGATGCCGCCGTGCAGTTGCACGGCCTCGGCGGCCACCGCGCGCAGCGCCGACAGCCCCTGGGCCAGCGCCAGCGCCCCCGCCCCGGGCTCGGGCCGCCCGCCGCCCGCCACCCAGGCCGCGTAGTACGCCGCCGAACGGGCCGCCTGCACCTCGACGTAGAGGTCGGCGAGCCGGTGCTGCACGGCCTGGAACGCGCCGATCGGCCGGCCGAACTGGGTCCGCTCCTTGACGTAGTCGACCGTGCGGGACAGCGCCGCATCGGCCGCGCCGACCGCCTCGGCCGCCAGGCACGCGGCCGCCGTCGCCCCCGTGGCGGCCAGCGCCGCGACCACCGCGTCCGCGGCGCCGTCCTCCCCGGACGGCTCCTCGCCCAGCAACTCGGCCGCGACGTCGCGGAGTTCGACGCGGGCCTGCGGACGGGTCTCGTCCATGGCGGTCTGCCGGGTCCGCAGCAGCCCCGGCGCCTCCGCGCCGTCCGGCCCCTTCGCCCGTACGGCGAAGAGCAGGGTGCGGCTGCAGGCGAAGCCACCGGTGTGCGCGGCGACCACCAGCACGTCCGCGGTGTGCCCGTCGAGGACCTGCGCGGCCTCCCCGTAGAGCCGCCATCCGGAGCCCGCTCGTCGCGCCTGGATGCCACCGGCCCGGCCGCCACCGGCCCAGTCGCCGTCATTGGAGCCGGTCAGCGCCAGCGCGGTGGCCAACTGCCCACCCGGTACGACGAGGGCGGCGGTCAACTCGCCGGCGGCCAGGGCCGGTAGCAGCTCCGCGCGGCGGCGCTCCCCGCCCAGCGCCAGGATCAGCGGCGCGGCCAGCACGGCGGTGCCGATCAGCGGCGCGGGGAGCACGGCGCGGCCGGTCTCCTCGCAGGCCAGGGCGAGTTCGGTGGGTCCGCAGCCGGCGCCGCCGTACGCGGCGGGCAGGGCGAGGCCGGGTAGTCCGAGCTCTCCGGCGAGCCGGCGCCACAGCTCCTCGTCGTAGCCCGCCGGAGTGCGGACCGCCGCCTTGACCTCGTCCGGGCCGCAGCGCTTGCGCAACAGCGCGCGCAGGGTGCGGCGGATCTCGTCCTGCTCCTCGGTGAACGCGGCATCCATCGGCGGGCTCCTCCCGACCGTGCGGCGACGCCCGTCCGGCCGGACGGGCTCCGGTTACGCCGGCTGCACTGCTGACCGAACCGGTGGAACGGGCGGCCTCATTGAGCTGGTTGAACTGGATTCACCGGCGTCGCTGGCTTCGCAGCCATCTGATCTGACGGGGCGTCATGTTAGGGCTGAAGGACGGAGTTTCCCAGAGAGGGGCGGGCGGCGCCCCCCTTACCGCCGGACAGCGGCCGTCCGGCCGTCCCGCCACCCGCTCCCCCTCTGCCCGCCCTGGCATATCTGATGTACCGTCAGATTCATGTCGCTGACGCCAGAGACCCCCGTCCGGAGCCGCAAAGTCGCCGTCGCCGGAGTCGCGTTGGCGGACTGCGGGCGGGTGGACGAGGCCACCCCGTATGCCCTGCATGCGCAGGCCGCCCGGCGGGCGCTCGCCGACTCCGGGCTCGACCGGTCGGTGATCGACGGCTTCGCCTCGGCCGGGCTCGGCACCCTCGCCCCCGTCGAGGTCGCGGAATACCTGGGGCTGCGCCCCACCTGGGTAGACTCCACCTCGGTGGGCGGCGCCACCTGGGAGGTGATGGCCGCGCACGCCGCCGACGCGATCGCGGCCGGGCACGCCAACGCCGTTCTGCTGGTCTACGGCTCCACCGCCCGCGCCGACATCAGGGCCCGGCGGCGCACCGCCAACCTCTCCTTCGGCGCCCGCGGCCCGCTCCAGTTCGAGGTCCCCTACGGGCACACCCTGATCGCCAAGTACGCCATGGCCGCCCGTCGCCACCAGCACCAGTACGGGACCACCCTGGAACAACTGGCCCAGGTGGCCGTCCAGGCGCGGGCGAACGCGGCCACCAACCCGGACGCGATGTACCGCGAGCCGATCACCGTGGACGAGGTGCTGTCCGGGCCGATGATCGCCGACCCGTTCACCAAGCTGCACTGCTGCATCCGCTCCGACGGCGGCTGCGCGGTGCTGCTCGTCGCCGAGGACTACGTGCCCGACCTCGCCAAACGCCCGGTCTGGGTGCTCGGTTCGGGCACCGCCGTCTCGCACACCACCATGTCGGAGTGGGACGACTTCACCGTCTCCCCGGCCGCCGTCTCCGGCCGGCTCGCCTTCGCGCGCGCCGGCGTCCGGCCCGCGGAGATCGACCTCGCGGAGATCTACGACGCCTTCACCTATATGACCCTGGTGACGCTGGAGGACCTGGGCTTCTGTGCCAAGGGGGAGGGCGGGGCGTTCGTCGAGAAGGGGCGGCTGCTGCGGGACGGCGCGCTGCCGGTCAACACCGACGGCGGCGGGCTGGCCGCCTGCCATCCCGGGATGCGGGGGCTGTTCCTGCTGGTCGAGGCGGTGCGGCAGCTCCGCGGCGAGGCCGGCCCGGGCCGCCAGGTCCACAGGGCGGGCGGCGCGCTGCCGCGGCTCGCGGTGGCGTCCGGGACCGGCGGGTGGTTCTGCTCGTCGGGGACGGTGGTGTTGGGGCGGGGATAGGGCGGTAGCGCCCGCGCGGACGGTGGCTGCGGCGCGGGGCGGGGGCCGCGCGTAGGCTGCCCGGCATGGCCGCACAGATGGATCACCGCGCCGACGGGGACGCTCCGGAACCCGACGCCGCCCGAGGCGCCGACGACGAGGCCCGGGCCTTTCGGGCGCTGTTGCGCGGGCTGCGGGTCTGGGAGGGCGAGTTGCCGGCGTTCGCGGCGGAGCGGGCGCCCGCCGAGCCGCTGCCGCTCTTCCGGCAGTGGCTGCGCGAGGCCGCCGAGGCCGGCGTCCCCGAGCCGCACACCATGTCCCTGGCCACGGCGGACGCGACCGGCGACCCGTCCGTGCGCATCGTGATGCTGCACGACGCCGACGCGCGCGGCTGGCACTTCGGCACCCACCGCGACAGCCGCAAGGGCCGCGAGCTGGCCGCCCGTCCGCGGGCCGCGCTCGCCTTCTACTGGGCGGCGGTCGGCCGCCAGGTGCGGGTCCGGGGCACGGTGACCGCGGCCGGCCCGGCGGAGAGCGCGGCCGATCTGCACCACCGCTCCACGGGCGCGCTGGCCGCCGCCCTGGTGGGCCGGCAGAGTCAGGTGCTCGGCTCCGCCGCGGAGTTGGCGCGCGCCGCGGACGCCGCCTGGGAGCGCGCCCGCCGCGAACCGGACGCGCCGGTCCCGAGCTGGACGCTGTACGTACTGGACGCCGACGAGGTCGAGTTCTTCCAGGGCGACCAGCATCGACGTCAGCACGTTCGACTCAACTACCGCCGGACCGTAGGCGGTTGGGAGCGGGAGCTGCTCTGGCCGTGAGGCGGAGGCGGCGGCGCGGCGCCGATCGGCGCTACAGTCTCCGGTACATGACGTGCAGCCCCACGTACCCCTTCGAGGGGTGACGGAAGCCTTCGGGGACGGTGGCCAGGATCTCGAAACCGAGGGACTGCCAGAGGGCGACCGCGCCGGTGTTGGTCTCCACGACCGCGTTGAACTGCATCGCCCGGTAGCCCTCGGCGGTGGCCCAGGCCAGCGCGTGCTCGCCCAGCGCCCGGCCGACGCCGCGCCCGCGGTGCCGCGGGTCGACCATGAAGCTGGCGCTGGCGACGTGGGCACCGTTGCCCATGCGGTTGGGGTTCATGTGCGCCGAGCCGAGCACCGTGCCGGCGTCGTCGACGGCGACGACGGTCCGGCCGGGCGGCGGGAGCAACCAGAGCGTGCGGGCCGCCGGTTCGTCGATGTCCAGGGGGTAGGCGTAGGTCTCGCCGGCCCGCACGATGGACCGGAAGAAGGGCCAGATCGCCGGCCAGTCGGGGGCGTTCGCGTCTCGGATCAGCACCGCGGCAGCATCCCGGAGGAGCGGCGCGGCCCGCCACCCCATTACCGGGGGCCGCCACCATGGCGGCCGAGTGGACGTGGGCTCCGCTCGCCCGCTCCCCGGGCCTCCGGCACGTTCCACCGCGCCGCCGCCGTCACACCGGGCGGAACACCGGTATCGCGTGGCCGGCGGCGCCCGCCGGCTCCGGGGCGTCGCCGGTCGCGTCGGGTTGCGGCTCGGCGCGGAAGTGCACCGCGAGCGGCATCCCGATCCGCAGGTCGGACTCCGCGCAGTCGGTCACCTCGGTCATCATCCGGGGCCCTTCGGCGAGTTCGACGACGGCGGCGACATAGGGGACGCGGGCGCCGAAGGGTGGCAGGTCGTTGCGGTGCACGACGGACCAGGTGTAGAGGGCGGCGCGGCCGGAGGCCGGCTCCCAGGCGACGTCCTCGCTCCAGCAGTGCGGGCAGAACTCGCGCGGGTAGTGGTGCGCCACCCCGCACCCCTCGGCCCGGCACCGGCGCAGCAGCAGCCGCCCCTCGGCCGCCGCCTCCCAGTACGGCCGGGTGAAGGCGTCCACCTCCGGAAGATCGAACCGTGCCGCGGCCCGCCCCGCGCCGCCCTTGTCGTGCTTCGTGTCCCGCGCCGTCATCCGCACCCACCTCCACCACCGGGCCGGGCGGCCCGCGTTGCCGTGTCCTGTGCACCGCGCCGGGCCGGGCCGGGCCGGGCCGGTTCCGCCCGGTGCGCCCGCTGGCCCGTTTCCGCCTTGCCCTCGCACCGGGCCCCGGGGTTGCCTGGAAGCGACAAGCGCTCCGCTGCGCACCCGCGTTTCCGTACTCCTGCGGTCCCGGGCCGCCGGGATTCTGCGCTTCTGCGCTTCTGCGCTTCTGCGCTTCCGAACGCCCGGATGCCCGGACTACAACCGTTAGCGGATGCCTGACATTGCGTCAGGTCCCGGTGTCCAGTCCAGCCGATGGTGGGCCGCGACCGCAAGAGGGCGGGGGCACTCCACCCCGTCCGCCAACCTTTACCGCGCACAACCATTCCTGACGCGACGTCAGTTCAGTAATCTGACTGAGCGTCAGCTAGCGATTGGCCGCTGCCGAGCGCGGTGCGGCGCGCAGTCCACGAGAGCCGTCACACAGGAGCGGGCGTCTGCGATGCTTGGATCGACTCACGGCACCCTCACCACGCACTCCCGGCCGGCCCGCGTCGTGGCCTGCGGGGAGCATCCACCCCACACCGTCCACGGCATCAGCGAACCCGACGGCGCCGATGGTCCGCGGCACCTCAACGGCGGTGGGGGCGCGGTCGGTTCGGCCGGTGTCGACCTCGACGTCAGCGGGCGCCCGCTGCACGCGCCGGTGCCGGACCTGGACCGCTTCTTCCGGCCCGAGTCGGTGGCGGTGATCGGCGCCTCGGACCGCGAGGGCCGGCCCAACACCGGCATCACCCGTCAGTTGCTCGCCTGGGCGGAGCGGGTCGGTGCCCGGCTGCACCCCGTCAATCCCGGGCGGGAGCGGGTCTTCGGGCTGGCCTGCTACCCGAGCGTCGCCGAGCTGCCGGAGACCGTCGATCTCGCCGTGCTGCTGGTCGGTGACCCGCTGCCGGTCATCACCGAACTGGACCGGGCCAAGGTGAAGTTCGCGGTCGCGTTCGCCTCCGGCTTCGCCGAGACCGGGCGGGACGGGGCCGCCGCCCAGGCCCGGCTGGCCGAGGCGGTCGCCCGCTCCGGTCTGCGGCTGCTCGGTCCGAACACCAACCTCAACGCCTTCGAGCGGTTCCGCGACGACCTCGAAGGGCCGGCCATCGCCCTGATCACGCAGTCGGGCCACCAGGGCCGGCCGGTCTTCACCCTCCAGGAGCTGGGCATCCGCCTCTCGCACTGGGCACCGACCGGCAACGAGGCCGATCTGGAGACCGCCGACTTCCTCTCCTACTTCGCCTCCCGTCCGGAGGTCGGCGCGATCGCCGCGTATGTGGAAGGGCTCAAGGACGGCCGCAGCTTCCTGCTCGCCGCCGACCGCGCGGCCCGCAACAAGGTGCCGGTGGTCGTCGTCAAGGTCGGCCGCACCGAGACCGGCGCCCGGACCGCCGCCTCGCACACCGGCAAGCTCACCGGCGCGGACGAGGTGGTGGACGCCGCGCTGCGGCAGTTCGGCGTGATCCGGGTGGACGGCCTGGACGAGCTCCAGGACACCGCGGCGCTGCTGGCCCGGGCCCGCACGCCCCTCGCCGAGGGCGTCGCGGTCTATTCGATCTCCGGCGGCACCGGCGCGCACTTCGCCGACCTGGCGACCGCGGCGGGCCTGACGCTGCCCACCCTCTCCGACGCCAAGCAGGCCGAACTCCACCAGTGGATACCCGACTACCTCCACGTCGCCAACCCGATCGACAACGGCGGGCACCCGGTGGGCGACTGGCGCGGCCGCAGGATCATCGACGCGCTTCTCGCCGACCCCGCCGTCGGCGTGCTGATCTGCCCGATCACCGGCCCCTTCCCGCCCATGAGCGACAAGCTGGCGCAGGACCTCGTGGACGCGGCCGAGCGGACCGACAAGCTGGTCTGCGTCGTCTGGGGCTCGCCGGTCGGCACCGAGGACGCCTATCGCCGCACCCTCCTCGGCTCCTCCCGGGTCGCGACCTTCCGCACCTTCGCCAACTGCATCACCGCCGTCCGCGCCTACGTGGACCACCACCGCTTCACCGCCGACTACCGCTCCCCCTTCGACGACGCCCCGCGCGCGGCCTCCCCGGCCGTCCGCAAGGCCCGGATGCTGCTCCAACCGGGCCAGCAGCTCAGCGAGCACGGGGCCAAGCAACTGCTGCGCGCCTACGGCATCCGCGTGCCGCGCGAGCAGTTGGTGACCAGCGCGGCCGCGGCCGTCCGGGCGGCGAGCCAGGTCGGCTATCCGGTGGTGCTGAAGGGCTCCGGGCCCCAGCTCGCCCACAAGACCGAACTCGGCCTCGTCAAGGTCGGGTTGACCTCCGCCAGTCAGGTCCGCGACGCCTACCGCGAGCTGACCGACATCGCCCGCTACGAGGACCAGCCGCTGGACGGCGTCCTGGTCTGCCAGATGGTCGAGCGGGGCGTCGAGATGGTCGTCGGCGTCACCCCCGACCCGCTCTTCGGGCCGACCGTCTCCGTCGGCCTGGGCGGGGTGCTCGTGGAGGTCCTGCGGGACGTCGTGGTGGGCGTGCCGCCCTTCGGGGAGGCGCACGCCCGCGCCATGCTCCGCGAGCTGCGCGGCCACGCCCTCCTGGAGGGCGTCCGGGGGATGCCGCCCGCCGACACCGACGCGCTGGTCGAGACCGTGCTGCGGGTGCAGCGGATGGCCCTCGAACTCGACGGCGAGCTGGCCGAGTTGGACATCAATCCGCTGGTCGTCCTCCCCCGCGGCCAGGGCGCGGTGGCGCTGGACGCCCTCGCGCTCTGCCACTGACCGCCGCGCCGGCACCCCCGACCGCCTCTTCTCCTGGAGCCGCTCCCCCATGTCGCCCGCACCGTCCCCCCGTTCCGAAACCGCCACCGACCCGGCCCCGGCGGCCCCCGCCGCCGACCCCGTCGACTCCTTGATACTCCACGCCACTGACAACGGCGTCGTCACGCTCACCCTCGCCCGTCCCGACGCCCTCAACGCGCTCACCCCCGCCATGCGCGAACGCCTCATCGACCACCTCGCCGCCGCCTCCGCCGACCCCGACGTCCGGGTCGTGCTGCTCACCGGCACCGGCAGGGGCTTCTGCTCCGGTGCGGACCTGCGCGGCGCGCCGTCCACCGGCGACCGGGTCGCCGGCGACGTCGCGCGGATGCTCCGCGGCGGCGCCCAACGGCTCGTCGCCGCCGTGTGGGACTGCGAGAAGCCGGTGCTCGCCGCCGTCAACGGCACCGCGGCGGGGCTCGGCGCGCATCTGGCGTTCGCCTGCGATCTGGTGCTGGCCGCCGAATCGGCCCGGTTCGTCGAGGTGTTCGTGCGCCGCGGCCTGGTCCCGGACGGGGGCGGCGCCTATCTGCTGCCGCGGCTCGTCGGCCCGCAGCGCGCCAAGGAACTGATGTTCTTCGGCGACGCGGTGCCGGCCGCCGAGGCCGCGCGCCTGGGGCTGGTCAACCGGGTCGTCCCGGACGGCGAGTTGGCGGACGCCGCCCGCCGGTGGGCCGAGCGGCTCGCCGCGGGCCCCACCCGCGCCCTCGCCCTCACCAAGCAGTTGGTGAACGCCTCGCTCGACGGCGACCGCGCGACGGCGCTGGCCGCCGAGGCCGCGGCACAGGAGATCAACATGACGACGGCGGACGCGCAGGAGGGCGTCGCCTCGTTCGTGGCGCGCCGCCGACCCACGTTCCGGGGGAGGTGAACGGACGGGGCGGGGTCGCCCCAAGGCGCCGGGATCCTCCCCCGCGCTCGGCTACGGCGCGGCCGAGGTCGAGCGCGCCCGCGCGTCCGGCGGTCCTTCGGGGACGCGAACCCCACTTCCCGCCAACCCCCTTGCCGGAGCGTGGATTTCCGCGCCGAACCACCCGTGCGGGTGGCGCCCCGCCCCTTCCGATCTGACGCACCATCAGATTCAATGGAGGGCATGATGGGACACGCCGGAATGGCGGCCACGGCCGTCCGCTATCTGCGCTCCGTGGGCGCCCCCACCGCCGCGCCGGCGGCCACCACCGCCCGCGCCGCGCCCCGGCCCGCGCTGCGCGCCGTCCGCGACGACGAGCGTGCCCCCCTGGACCCGGCCGAATTCCGGTCCGTGCTGGGCCACTTCGCGAGCGGCGTCGCGATCATCACGGCCCCCGGCGCGCCGGGCCCGGCCGGCTTCGCCTGCCAGTCCTTCGCCTCGCTCTCCCTGGACCCGCCCCTGGTGGCGTTCATGGTGGGCCGCACCTCGACGACCTGGCCGCGGCTGGCGCGGGCCGGCGTGTTCTGCGTCAACGTCCTCGGCGCCGAACAGGGCGCGCTGTGCCGCGCGTTCGCGGTCAGCGGCGCCGACAAGTTCGCCGGTGTCCGGCACGCCCCGGCCCCCGCGACCGGCTCCCCCCGCCTCGCCGACGTCCCCGCCTGGATCGACTGCACGATCCACGCCGTCCACACCGGTGGCGACCACCTCATCGTCGTCGGCCGCGTCGAGGCCCTCGGCACCGACCCGACCGCCGCCGACCGGGGCCCGCTCCTCTTCCACCGGGGCGCCTTCGGCCGGCTCGCCCCGTAGGGCGCGAGGGCGCGGGACCGGCGCCCCAACTCCTCGCCCGCAGCGTCGCGTCCAGGCCCCTCGGGACCGGGACCCGACGGCGGGCGTCCGCCGCCACGGCACCCCTCAGGACCGCGCCCCCGCCCGCCCCCGGAGCACCAGCGCCATCAGTGCCGCCAGCGCGCACAGGGCGCCCGAGACGTACCAGACCGGGTCGTAGGTGCCGAAGGCGTCGCGGGCCAGGCCGCCCAGGTAGGCGATGAGGCCCGCGCCCACCTGGTGGGCGGCGAGGACCCAGCCGAAGACGATGGCGCTGTCCTCCCCGTAGTAGAGGCGGCACAGCGCGAGGGTCGGCGGCACGGTCGCGACCCAGTCGAGGCCGTAGAAGACGATGAAGAAGACCATCGGGGGATGGACGGTGTTGGAGAGCAGGACGGGGAGGAAGAGGAGGGAGAGGCCGCGGAGGCCGTAGTACACGGCGAGCAGGCGGCGGGTGTCGAAGCGGTCGGTGAGCCAGCCGGAGCCGACGGTGCCGGCGATGTCGAAGATGCCGATCACGGCCAGCAGCGAGGCCGCCGCGGTCATCGGCATGCCGTGGTCGTGGGCGGCCGGCACGAAGTGCGTCTTGACCAGGCCGTTCGTGGTGGCGCCGCAGATCGCGAAGGTGCCGGACAGCAGCCAGAACGGCCCCGTCCTGGCCGATGAGACCAGGATGCGCAGGGCCCGGCGGGCGGCACCGTGCCGCGGCGGCGGCTTGGGCACGAACTCCTCGGCCCCGTACGGGCTCGCGCCGACGTCCGCCGGGTGGTCGCGCAGCAGCAGCCATACCAGCGGGACCACGGCGAGGGCGGCGAGCGCGACGGTCACCGCGGCCGGGCGCCAGGAGTGCCGCTCGACGATCACCGACAGCAGCGGCAGGAAGACCAGTTGGCCGGAGGCGCCGGCGGCGGTCAGCACGCCGGTGACCATGCCGCGGCGCGTGACGAACCAGCGGTTGGTGACGGTCGCGGCCAGCGCCAGCGCCATGGAGCCGCTGCCCAGGCCGACCAACACGCCCCAGAGCAGGATCAGTTGCCAGCTCGCGGTCATGTAGACGGTGAGGCCGGCGCCGACCGCGATCACGGTCAGTGCGGCGGCCACCACCCGGCGGATGCCGAAGCGGTCCATCAGGGCGGCGGCGAACGGCGCGGTCAGCCCGTAGAGGGCGAGGTTGACCGAGACCGCGATGCCGATGGTGCCGCGCGACCAGTGGAACTCGTCGTGCAGCGGGTCGATCAACAGGCCGGGCAGCGAGGCGAAGCCGGCCGCGCCGATCAGCGTGAGGAAGGTGACGGCGGCGACCGACCAGGCCCGGTGCGGCCGCCGGCGGCGGGCGGGGGAAGGGCCGGCCGGCGGCCCCGCGCTCGCGGGGGCGTCGGCGTCGGCGCGTACGGGCAGATCGGGCGAGGTGTGAGTCACCACAGCAGCTTCGGCGAGGCGGGGGTGACCGGACGAGTGGCCGGAGGGACAGGGCTCAACAGGATCGGGCCAACACCCCTCCCGCCCCTCCGCCTACTCCCCGAACACCAGCACCGCCCGCGCCACCCGCCCGTGGTGCGCGTCGTCCGCCGCCTTGGCGAAGTCCTCGACCCCGTACGTCGCGGTCACCAACTCGTCCAGCAGCAGCCGGCGTTCCCCGTACAGCCGGGCGTAGAGGGCGATGTCCCGTTGGGGGCGGGAGGAGCCGTAGCGGCAACCGAGGATGGACTTGTCCAGGTACAAGGAGGAGACCAGGAAGGACGCCTCGGCGGCGGCCGGCGGGACGCCCAGCAGCACCGCCTGCCCGTGCCGGTCCAGCACGTCGACCGCCTGCCGGATCAGCCGGGTGCTCCCCACGCACTCGAAGGCGTGGTCGGCGCCGGTCGGCAGGATCTCCTTCACCGCCCGCACGCCGTCCGGCACCGCCGAGGCGTCCACGAAGTGCGTCGCGCCGAACTGCCGCGCCACCGCCTCCTTCGCGGGGTTGGCGTCCACCGCGATGATCACCGAGGCGCCCGCCAGCCGCGCGCCCTGGAGGACGTTGAGGCCGATCCCGCCAGCCCCGATCACCACCACCGACTCCCCGCGGTCCACCCGGGCCCGGTTCAGCACCGCCCCCACGCCGGTCAGCACCCCGCACCCGATCAGCGCCGCGGAGGTCAGCGGCACCGCCTTCGGGATCTTCACGGCCTGCACCGCCTTGACGACCGTGCGCTCCGCGAACGCCGAGTTGGAGGCGAAGTTGAACAGCTCCGTCCCGCCCCGCCGAAAGGGCTTCCCCGGCATCCCGATCGCCTTGCGGCACATCGTCGGCCGCCCCCGGTCGCACTCCGCGCAGGTCCCGCAGTTCGCCAACGTCGACAGCGCCACATGGTCCCCGGGCACCACATGCACCACGCCCGGCCCGACGGCCTCGACGACCCCCGCGCCCTCGTGTCCCAGCACCACCGGCACCGGAAACGGAATCGTGCCGTCGATCACCGAGAGGTCGCTGTGGCACAACCCGGCCGCCCGGATGCCCACCAGCACCTCGCCCGGCCCCGGATCGCGCACCTCCAGATCGCCCACGACCCGGACCTGCTCGCCGTCGAATATGACGCCCTTCATTTCCGCTCCGCTCTGGGCATTCCCCGCTCCGCTCTGGGCAGGCCGAGCACCCGCTCGGCGATGATGTTGCGCTGGATCTCGTCCGAGCCGCCGTAGATCGTGTCGGCCCGGGTGAACAGGAACAGCCGTTGCAGCGCATCGAGTTGGTACGGCTCCCCGGCGGACCAGTCGCCGGGCCCCACCGCCGCGACGGCACCCCGTACCGCCATCGCCAGCTCCCCGAGCCGCCGGTGCCACCCGCCCCACAACAGCTTCGCCACGCTCGGCGCCCCCGCGTCACCCCCCGCCAACGTCCGCAACGCGTTCCACCGCATCACCTTCAACGCGGCCCACTGCGCCACCAGTTGCTCCCGCAGCACCGGATCCCGCACCGCCCCGCACCGCACCGCCTCCCCCACCACCTCCGCCAGCTCCCCCGCGAACCCGATCTGCTGCACGAGCGTCGACACCCCCCGCTCCCGCGCCAACAGCCCCATCGCCACCCGCCACCCCTGACCCGCACCGCCCACCACGTGGTCGGCACGCGCCACCGCCCCGTCGAAGAACACCTCGTTGAACTCCGCGGTCCCGGTCATCTGCCGGATCGGCCGCACCTCGATCCGCCCCGGCTGGTCCATCGGCACCAACAGGAACGACAGCCCCCGGTGCCGCCGCTGCGCGGGGTCCGTCCGCGCCAGCACGAAGCACCAGTCGGCCTCCCCGGCCAACGAGGTCCACACCTTCTGCCCGCTGATCCGGTACCGGTCACCGTCCCGGACCGCCACCGTCCGCAGCCCCGCCAGGTCCGACCCGGCCCCCGGCTCGCTGTACCCCTGGCACCACAGCTCCTCGCCGCGCGCCACGGCCGGCAGGAACCGCCTGCGCTGCGCCTCGTCCCCGTACGCGAGCAACGTCGGCGCCAGCAGGTTCTCCCCGATGTGCCCCACCCGCCCCGGCGCCCCGGCGCGCGCGTACTCCTCGGCCCACACCACCTGCTGCGCCAGCGACCCGGCCCGGTTCCCGTACCCCCCGTGCCCCCGGTCCCACCCCAACCCGATCCAGCCCCCACCCCCCAACTCCCGCTCCCAGCCCCGCCGCACCCCCACCCCCACATGCTCACTCCCCGGCCCACCCGCCGCCCCCAACGCGGCAAACTCCCCCACCACATGCCCCACCAACCACTCCCGTGCTTCCCCCCTGAACGCCTCGTCCTCAACCGAAAACACCGGCACCCTCCCTCCCACGGCAACCACGCCCCACCAAAGACCCACCCACCCACGGGAGGGGACGGGCCGGAGGGGCAGGGGTTCCGGACGTCAAGCGAAGCAGTCCGGAACCCCTGCCCCGGAGGCCCGTCACCGCACCCCGAAAGCCCCGCGCAGCGGCCCCGCGCCGCAGGCGCAGAACAGCAACCCCCACGGCGGGAAAGCCGACAACGGGGGAAACGGCCGGCCGCAGGCCCAGGCCCCCGCCCCTAGACATTCGGCCGCTCCGCGGCCTTGGCCGCCCGGGCCATCTCCGCCAACTGCGCCAGCATCGGCATGGGATCGACCCCGACCGATCCCGCCACCACCCCGGCGACCCGCTCCGGCGTCCACCCACCCTCGTCGGCATAAACGGAGCGCAGCTCCCTCGGCTGGGCCCACACCGCGATCTTCGGCCCGGCCACCGTGTAGACCTGCCCGGTGACCCCGTCCTCCCGCGCCCGGTCGCTCAACAGGTAGACCACGAACGCCGCGACGTCCTCCGGCTCCCCGATCTCCTTGAGCTCCATCGGCACGTTGGCCGACATCCGGGTCCGGGCGACGGGCGCCACCGCGTTGGCGGTGACCCCGTACTTGTGCAGGCCCAGCGCCGCGCTGCGCACCAGCGAGATGATCCCGCCCTTGGCGGAGGCGTAGTTGGCCTGGGCGACGCTGCCCTGGTGGTTGCCGCTGGTGAAGCCGATCAGCGTGCCGGACCTCTGCTCGCGCATCACGGCCGCGGCGGCGCGGAAGACCGTGAAGGTGCCCTTGAGGTGGGTGGCGACCACCGGGTCCCACTCCTCCTCGGACATGTTGAAGAGCATCCGCTCGCGCAGGATGCCGGCCACGCACACCACGCCGTCGATCCGCCCGTACTCGGCGAGCGCGGTGTCCACGATCCGCTGCCCGCCGGCCATCGTGGAGACGTCGTCGGCGACCGCAACGGCGCTGCCCCCGGCCGCGGTTATCTCCTTGACCACCGCCGCCGCGACCTCGCTGCTGGGCTCGCCGCCCCCGATGGCGACGCCGTAGTCGTTGACCACCACCTTCGCGCCCTCGGCGGCCGCCGCGAGGGCGACCGCCCGCCCGATGCCGCGGCCGGCCCCCGTGACGGCGACCACCTTGCCGGCCAAGAAGTTCCCCATGCCGCGCCCCTTCCCACCATTTCTGACGGACCGTTAGATTTTTGAGCACGCACCGGCCGAGCACAAGACCCCGAACACGAGCCGTACGAGACCGCCCCCACGCGCCACACGAGCCCCCCCCCGGACGCCGCCCACGTCGCCTCCCCAAGGAGCCCCATGCCCCTCCCCCAGGAGTTCCACGACATCGCCCGGCGCGTGAACAACTGGGGCCGCTGGGGCCCGGACGACGAGCTCGGCACCCTGAACCTGATCACCCCGGACGCGGTACGCGCCGCCGCCGCGACCGTCCGCAGCGGCCGCCGGGTCCCCCTCGCGCTGCCGCTCCGGCACGACGGCGTGCAGAGCGGCCTGATCCCGGGGCGGGTCAACCCGCTGCACACCATGGTCGCCATCAACCACGAGCTCTTCGGCCCGGGCACCGTCGCCACCTCCGACGACACCGTCACCATGGGCCTCCAGGCCGCAACCCACTGGGACGGCCTGGCCCATGTCTCGCACTCCGGCCGGCTCTACAACGGCCGGAGCGCCGACACCGTCACCGCACACCGCGGCGCCACCGCGGTCGGCATCGAGAAGGCCGCGCCGATCGTCTCCCGCGGGGTGCTGCTGGACGTGGCCCGGGTCCACGGCACCGACCGACTGCCGCCCGGGCACGCGGTCACGCCGGAAGACCTGTCCGCCGCCGAGGAGTTGGCCGGGACGCGGGTCCGGTCCGGCGACGTGGCCCTGGTCCGCACCGGGCACCTGACGCACTACCTGGCCGGCGACCGGGAGGCGTACGCGTTCCCGTCGCCCGGGCTCTCGCTGCGCGCCCCGGAGTGGTTCCACACCCGCGAGGTGGCCGCGGTCGCCAACGACACCCTGACCTTCGAGGTCTTCCCGCCCGAGGTCGAGGGGTTGTGGCTGCCGGTGCACGCCCTGCACCTGGTCGAGATGGGCATGCTCCAGGGCCAGAACTGGAACCTGGAGGAACTGTCACGGGCTTGCGCGGACGAGGGCCGCTACGCCTTCCTGCTGTCCGCGCCGGCGGAGCCGTTCGTCGGCGCCACCGGCGCCCCGGTCGCGCCGGTGGCGGTTATGTGAGCCCCGACCGGGCGCCCCGGCCGGCCAGGTGGCGGCGCGCGATGCGCGCCCCGAGCACGGCACCGCGGACCGCCACCCGGCTCCGGCCGCGATCCGCACTCGTCAAGGCCGCGGGCCCCTCGCCCCTCGCGACGGACGCCCGGTCCGACGCGACGGCACCCGGGCCCGACCCCCCGGACCCGTACCCGGCACACCGCACGCACGGCATGCCGCCCCACTGTGGCCTCGACGTCCCCTCGCGGCGGCATCGCTCCCCCAAGAGTGATCACCGGCCCACGCCACGTCAACACCTGGTCTGGACTAATTCCGCGCCTGGCGAACCGATTCAGCGGCTTACGCCCGGTTTGTCGCGGCGCAATGCGGGTCATACGCCCCCAGGTCCGCACCGGTCGCCATCAGCAGCGCCTGCGCGCGGTCCACCTCGCACCAGATCCGCTTGCCGGCACCCTCGTGCTGCCAACCCCAGCGATCCGCAAGGCCGTCGACCAGTTCCAGCCCGCGGCCGTTGGTGTCCTCGCCGTCCGCGTGCCGGGGGCGCGGCGGACGCGCACTGGTGTCCACCACCTCGACGCGTACGGTGCCCACCACGGCACCACTGCCCGAGAAGCACAGCCGCACCCGGGCCGACGCACCGGTATGCACCACGGCGTTGGTGACCAGCTCGGAGATCAGCAGGATCAGCGTCTCGGCGAGCGGCTCGTCCGCCCCTATGCCCGATCCCGCGAGCCTCGACCTGGCCCACCGCCGGGCCCGCCCCACTTCCGAGGGGTCGGGCCGCACTTCCAACTGCACCTGAAGCACCTGCACCGCTCACACCATCCGAACCGGCGGAAACATCGCCTCGCGCCTCCACGGAGTCACGGTGCGTGACTCCGGCGAAGCACAGCATGGTTGACGTTCAGTCACCGCAACAACCGCTTCGGGCATATTCCAGCGCAAGGGAGTATGCGTGCGGCATACTGTGCGACGCACAGCGCGGGGAGTCGAACATGGGGGGTCGTCGGGGCCTGGCCCACGGCGAGCGGCGCGCACTCGGGAGTCCGGAGCCGTCCGCCGGACAGCACCGCAACTACTGCGCCACAAAGCCACTCGCACCCCACGGAGCGTACCCGAGCGTGCCGCCGACTCCCCCCTGCGACGAGTCACGCCAAGGACACAACCCGATATCGACCCTGCGTGACTACTTATGCGTGCGGGGTCCGATATTTCGCACCGCGGGTGCCAGAGTCTGACATTGCCGTCCTTGCGACGCTCCGTGAGCAACGGCGGGCGCCGGCACGCTCCGTCACTCCCTCACCAAGGCGTCCGCCAGCCGCTCCTCCGCCTCCCGCGCGCCGCCCCAGCCCTCGGCCCGCAACCAGGCCCGTTTGAGGTGCAGATGGACATCGGCCTCCCAGGTGAAGCCGATCCCGCCGTGCACCTGGAGGCAGTCCCGGGCGTTGCGCACCGCGGCCTCGTCCGCCAACACCTTGGCGCCCACGGCGTCGAGGGCGTCACCGGTGACCGCCGCCGCATAGACCGCGGCCCGGGCCAACTCGGCGCGGACCAGCATCTCCGCACACAGGTGCTGCACCGCCTGGAACGAGCCGATGGCCGCGCCGAACTGGGTGCGCCGGCGGGCGTGCTCGACGGCCAGCTCCACCGTGCGGGCCGCGCTGCCCAGTTGCTGGGCGGCGGTCAGCAGCGCCGCCTCCCGGCGCAGCCGCGCCGCGTCCAGGCCGGCGAGCGGGGCGGTGCGTGGCGCATCGAGGACGCGGGCCAGCGGGGTCAGCGGGTCGACGGAGGCGAGCGGGGCGCGGTCGACCTCGGCGGGCGCGCAGCGGTAGGCCCGCCCGGCGCGGTCCGGTTCCCCCGCGCCCAGGATGACCAACGCGTCGCAGTCGTCCGGGTGTTCCCAGTACGCCGGGTCGGCCGCGGCGTCGCACAGGCCGACGATCCGCTCGCCGGTGGCCGCCCCGTCCACCGCCCCCGCCAGCAGCAGCCCGGCCACCAGCGGCCCCGGCAGCAGCGCCCGGCCGGCCTCCTCGAAGACCAGGACGGCCTCCGGGAGCCCCAGTCCGACACCGCCGTCGGCCTCCGGCATCCGCAGCGCGAAGAAACCGGCGTCGGCCAGCTCCCGCCACAGGCCGCGGTCCAGCGCCGGGTCGTCGACGGCCGCGCGCAGGCGGTCCCGGTCGAAGCGGCCGGCCAGCAGCTCCCGAGTGCCGTCCCGCAACGCCCGCTGGTCCGCGTCGAGTTGGAAGCGCACCCGCCCCTCACCGCCCCTTCGGCAGGCCGAGGATCCGCTCGGCGACGATGTTCCGCTGGATCTGCGAGGTGCCCGCGGCGATGGTGTACGCCAGGGCGGAGAGCCGGTCGGTGACCCAGGGGTGGTCGGTGTCCAGCGCCCGCCCGCCGAGCACCTCGGCCGCCGCGTCGTAGAGCTCCTGACGGGCGTGCGAGTAGCGCAGCTTGAAGACCGAGCCGCCGGTGCCCGGGACGCCGCCGGTGAGCTGGCCCTCGCTGACGTTCCACTGGGTCAGCCGCCACAGCGCGGCGAACTCGGCGTTCAGCCGGCCCAGTCGGCGGCGGAGCACCGCGTCGTCCCAGCGGCCGTTGGCGCGGGCGGCGCGGGCCAGTTCGGCGAGCACCCGGCGGCAGGCCACCACCTCGCCGACGAAGGCGGTGCCGCGCTCGAAGGAGAGCGTCACCATCGTCACCCGCCAGCCGTCGTGCTCGGCGCCGATGCGGTGGGAGACCGGGATCCGGACCTCGTCGAGGAAGACCTCGGCGAACTCCGTGGAGCCGGCCAGCGTCCGCAGCGGCCGCACCGTCACCCCGGGGGCGTCCATCGGCATCGCCAACCAGCTGATGCCGCGGTGCCGGGGGGCGTCGGGGTCGGTGCGGACGAGCAGTTCGCACCAGTCGGCGACCTCGGCGTGCGAGGTCCAGACCTTGGCGCCGGTCACCACGTAGTCGTCGCCGTCCCGGACCGCCCGGGTGCGCAGCGCGGCCAGGTCGGAGCCGGCGTCCGGCTCGCTGAAGCCCTGGCACCAGATCTCCTCGCCGCGCAGGATCGGCGGCAGCCAGCGGGCCCGCTGGGCGGCGGTGCCCTCGGCGGCGATGGTGGGGCCGGCGTGCAGCAGCCCGACGAAGTTGGCACCGACGTACGGGGCGCCGGCCCGCTCGGTCTCCTCCAGGAAGATCAGGTGCTGGGTGGGGGTGGCGCCCTTCCCGCCGGCGTCGACCGGCCAGTGCAGCCCGGCGTACCCGGCGTCGTACAACATCCGTTGCCAGGCCGCGTCGTACGCCCGCCGGCCGGGCCAGTCGGTGGCCGCGGGCCCCGGCGGCAGCTTCGGCAGCGCCTCGGCGAGCCAGGCCCGCAGCCGGACCCTGAAGGCGTCCTCCTCCTCGGTGTAGCTGAGGTCCACTGGTGTCCCCTCGCCCGTGCCGATCGGCCGCAGCGCCGATCTGATGCAGCGTCAGATTCGTGTGCCGGCCCCAGGCTAGACCCGCCCCCCTGGACCGACAAGACGTCGGGTCGTACGCTCGGGCACGAATCTGATGCTCCGTCAGCAACACCTCCCTGGAGGGCGCCATGACCGGCAGCACCCTGTGGGACCTGGTCGCCTGGCGCGCCGCCCGCACGCCCGACGCCCTCGCCCTCGTCCAGGGCGCCCGGGCCGCCCGGGACGAGCGCCGGATCACCTTCGGCGCGCTGTACGGGCGCGCCGAGCGGGTCGCCGCCGGGCTGGCCGCGCGCGGCGTCGGGCCCGACAGCCGGGTCGTCTGGCAACTGCCCACCCGCATCGAGACGGTGCTGATCAGCCTGGCCCTGGCCCGGCTCGGCGCGGTGCAGAGCCCGGTCCTGCCGCTCTACCGCGACCACGAACTGAGCCAGGTGCTGCGCCGCACCCGCGCCGCCTTCGTCCTCGTCCCCGGCACCCGGCGCGGCGTCGACCACACCGCGACGGCGCACCGCCTGGCCCGCCAACTGCCCGTGCCGCCGGCCGTCGTCGAGGCGTACGACCCCCTGCCGGACGGCGACCCGGCCACCCTGCCCCCGCCGCCCACCGACCCCGACGCGCCCCGCTGGATCTACTGGACCTCAGGGACCACCGCCGCCCCGCGCGGCGTGCTGCACACCGACCGCAGCCTGCGCACCGCCGGCGAGAGCCTGGCCGCCGCGCTCCGCCCGGGCCCCGCCGACGTCGGCTCGATGGCCTTCCCGTACGCCCATGTCGCCGGCCCCGACTACACCGTGATGCTGCTCCGGCACGGCATCCCGGCCGTCCTGCTGGAGCGCTTCGCCCTGCCGGCCGCCCTCGCCCCCTACCGCCGCCACCGGGTCACCCTCGCCGGCGGCTCCACCGCCTTCTACTCCCTCTTCCTCGCCGAGCAGCGCAAACTCCCCGCCGGCCGGCGACTGTTACCGGACCTGCGACTGCTGGCCGGGGGCGGCGCCCCCATGCCGCCCACGCTGTACCACGAGGTGGTGGCCGAACTGGGCTGCCAACTCACCCACGGCTACGCCCTCACCGAGGCCCCGATGGTCACCATGGGCGACCCCCGCGACGACGCCGAGCTGCTGGCCACCACCGACGGGCGCCCGCCCGCCGGCATGGAGATCAGGATCGCACCGGGGACCGGGGAGATCCTGCTGCGCGGCCCGGCGGTCTGCCGCGGTTACCTGGACGAGCCCGGGGCGTTCGACGCCGACGGCTTCCTCCGCACCGGCGACACCGGCCGCCTCGCGCCCACCGGCCACCTGGTGATCACCGGCCGGCTGAAGGACATCATCATCCGCAAGGGCGAGAACGTCTCCGCCCGGGAGGTGGAGGACCTCCTCTACCGGCATCCGGACATCGCCGACGCGGCGGTCATCGGCCTGCCGGACCCGGAGCGCGGAGAGCTGGTCTGCGCCGTGGTCGAACAGCCCCCGGGAGCCGCGGCGTTGACGCTCGGCGCCGTCGTCTCCCACCTGCTCACCGAGGGGCTCGCCCGGCACAAGGTGCCGGAGCGGCTGGAGGTGCTGCCGGAACTGCCGCGCGGCGCGACTCTGCGCAAGGTGCTCAAGCAGGAACTGCGGGAACGGTTCGGCGGGGCCCTGGGGCGCGGCGGGCGGCGAGTGCACCGCTGACGCCCCAACCCTGGCCCGTATGCGGCTACTTGGGCTGGTAGGAGCTGCTCGCCTCCGAGTACAGCCGGTCCACCTCGGCCCGGCCGGACTCCGGGCCCAGGACCAGGACGACGTGGTAGCGGCCGTCGCGGATCATCGCGAGGTTGCGGGCGTAGACCGGGCGGCCGTCGCCGTCCTTCCAGGTGAAGGTCGCCTCGGCCATCGCCGTCTGCCCCACGTCGATGCGCCGCTGCCCGGATATCTCCGACCAACTGGCGGCGCGGTAGGCCGCCAACTCGGGCTCGGTGTCCTGCTGGTAGGTGGACGGGTCGGTGCCGAACTGCGCGGTGGCGTCGCGGCCGGGGACCACCAGCAGCTCGTAGCCCCCGCCGGCGTAGCGCACCCGGCCGTGGTCCGTGCCGGGGCTGCGCTGCCAGCCCTTGCGCACCGCGATCCGGAACCCGGCGGGGTCCGCGCGGAGTTCGAACCCCGGGGCGACCGTCCCGGGGGCGGTGGTCTGCGGCTCGCCGGAGCCCGGCGTGCGGCCGGCGCCCTTGCCGTCGGTGCCGTCGCCCCGGCCGGGCGAGGGGGCGGGGCTGCTGCCGGGGGCGCCTCCCGAGGTGCCGGAGAGGTCCGCGCCGGACGGCCCGCCCGCCGCGTCCGCCCCGGACCTGGGCAGGAACACCATGGCGTAGGCGATCCCGGCCACCACCATCAGCAGGATCGCGGCGAGCAGCACCCGCCCCAGGCTGCGCGGCGCCCGCGCCCCCCGCTCGCGCGCCCGCTGCGGCACCGGCCCGACCCCGACCTGGCCCAGCAGCTCCGCGGACTCCTGCGCCGGTACGCTCGAACGCCCGCCGGGGCGGGCGGACTTGGCCGACCGGGACGGCGCGGACCGCGGCCGGGGCGCGGTCGCCTCCCAGCCCGCGGAGGTGCTCCCCGGCCGTTCGCGACCGCCCCGGAACCGCTTCGTGCGCCCCTGGCGGACCAGTTCGCCCCGGCGCCGGAGGATCGGCAGACGGCGCGGGTCCGCGGGCCCCTCCAGCGCCGGCAGGGTCACCAGTCGGCGGCCCAGATCGGGCTCCGGCGCCGTCCGCACCAGCGCCCGCAGCCGGCCGCGCAGCTCCTCGGGATCCGGCCGCCCGGCCGGATCCCGGCACAGCAGCTCCTCGATGAGCGGGCGCAGCGCCCCGGCCTCCCCGGCCTCGGCGGGCGGCCGCGCGCCCACCAGCCGGACCAGCTCGGCGGCGCTCTCCTCCGGGAACGGCGGCCGGCCCTGCACCGCGCGGAACAACAGGGCGCCCACCGCCCACAGATCGGCGGCCGGCCCCGCCGGCCCGTCGTCGCCCCCCACCGGCCCGGCCCGCTCCGGCGCCCAGCGCTCGGTGACCGGACCGACCATCGCCAGCCGCGCCTGCCGGGCCCGCTCGGCGGCGAGCCCGGTCAACCCCGCGCCCGCCCCGCCCGCCCCGCCTTCGCCGGCCGCCTCCCCGCCGCCCGCCTTGACCAGCGAAACCACCGCCGCCGGCTCCTTGGGCATCGGGTCGTACCCGCACAGCGCCTCCTGGGCCGCGCCGGCCGCCAGCCCCGTCAGCACGGCCCGGCCGTCGTCGCAGACCAGGACCGTGTCGGCGGTGACGTTGCGGTGGCTCCAGCCGTGCGCCTGCAGGGCGCGCAGCGCGGTCAGCAGGTCGGCGGCGATCTCCGCGGCGCGGTGCGGGCCCAGCGTCCGCCCGTCGAGCAGCGCGGACAGCGGGCGGGCAGGCAGGAGTTCGCCGACGATCCAGAGGCTGCCGTCCTGCGCGAAGACGTCGAAGACCTGGTCCAGCAGCGGGTGGTCGGGGAGTTGGGCGGCGGCCGTGGCGGCCCGGAGGGCCCGGCGGACGGCCGGGTCCCGGGGGTTGCGGTCGGCGCCCGCCGGGGCGCCGGGACCGCCGAACGCCCCACGGCCACCGCCGCCGAAGCCGCCCTGCGCCCGCCCGTCCGCGAACTCGCGCTCCGTGAACCGGCCGTCCGTGAACTCCCCGTCCGCGGCCGGCACCTCGGCCTCCACCACCTCCGGCAGCGGCACCTGACGGACGGCCACGGCCTGCCCGCTGTAGGTGTCGAACGCCCGGAGCGCGCCGGCGTGCCCGACGAACTCCTCGCCGTGGGAAGCCTCGTCGCCGGGCGGCACCGACAGACGGTAGCGCTCGGCGAGCACGCGCCCCTGAAACCCGGACGGCGAGGGGTACGTCCCCCTCGGATGCTGCTCCACGACGCGCCTCCCCTCAGCGTGCGCCGCCCCGGCCGCTGTGCCCTGCGGACCGGCGCTGGACTTCTCACGATACGGCGCGGCACTGACAGTTGAGCCCGCCGGGCCGCGCCGCGCGCAGGCGTCCGCCCCGCGGCGGGGGCGGGCCCGCGGACGAGCGCGCCGGCGCGGCGGGCCAGCCCGACAAGGTGCCGGCCGTGCGGTGGGGCAGCCCGGCGGAGGCTCGGCCCCGGCAAGGGGTCAGCCCGACAAAGGGGCTGCCCGGCGAGGGCTCAGTCCTGCACCGCGAAGGTGCGGAACGCGGTGTCGCGCAACTGCCGGCACTCCGCGTCGTCCCAGGCGTCCGCCTCGCAGGTGATCATGATGGCGAAGCCGTGCTGGTCGTCGACGCGGAAGCCGCGGTCGAGGACCCGCACGTCCTGGCCGCTCTGGTGGCGGGTGAACGACCAGTCGGCGACGGTCGGATAGCCGCGCCAGTCCACGGACGTGATGCCGAGCAGGTGGTACGAGTCGCTGGAGCTGGCCACGTTGGGCTCCAGGGCGCGCCAGGATGCCGCGGCGTCCTTGCCCGGCGAGTCGTTGAAGTCGACCTGGACGCGCGGGAAGCCGCCGGAGGCGCTGTAGATGGCGCCGGAGTTCGTCCCCGCGGTAGCGGTCTGCTTGAAGCCCTCGGGCATCGCCATCTTGAAGTGGAAGCCGGCGTTGGCGACCTGCGCGTAGCCGTCCGGGAGCGCCGCCCCGTCCTTCTTCCCGGCGCCCGGCTTGCCGTCCTGGCCGCCCGGCGTCCGGCCGCCGGGCGCGCTCGGGCCGTCGGTGCCCGCGTCCTGGCTGGCCGCGGCCGACTCCGTCGCGGGCGTGCTCGCGGCCGCCGACGCGCCGCTCTTCTTGGCGGAGCTGCCGCCGTCGCCGTCACTGAACGCCAGGGCCAGCAGCGTCCCGAGGACGACGACGACCACGACCACCCCAACGATCAACGTGCGGCGCGGGACCACGTCGGTCACCGACGCGCGCGGCGGAGCGGGACGGCCGTCCCCGTCGCCGGGTCTGGACTCCGCACGCACCGCGGCCGCGGCGTTCCGCACCGACGACAGCGCGGCGCGCACCCGCTCCTTGGCGGCGTCGGCGTCGAACCCGGTGCGGGCCGGAGCGCCGTTCGCCTGCGCCTTCCCGGCGGTCTGACGCGTCGCGGCCGGCTCGGCACCGGACGTCCGCGCCGCCGCACCGCCCGAACCGCCGTTCTCCCGCACCTCGTTCGGCGCGTCCTGCGCGACCTCCGCCGCCGCGCCGGCCGCCGCCGCGGCCCCGGCCGCCGGCCTCGCCTTCGGCTTCTTCGGCGCCCGGGACTTGGCCGCGCCCTTGACGGGCCTGGCGGCCTTGGCCGCCGACCGCTCCGCGGGGTCGGGCGGCGCCGTGGGCAGCGCCATCGCCCGGGTCGCGTCCGCCGGCGGCTCCGGCTTGGGCTCCGGGGCGTGGATGACCTCCAGCAGCAGCGCCCGCGCCGCCGCCTCGTCCAGCCGGCCCGCCGGGTCCTTCACCAACAGGCCGTAGATCACGTCCTCCAGCGGCCCGGCGCTCTTGGGCGGCTCGACCGGCTCGGTCATCACCGCGGTGAGGGTGGCGATCGCCGACCCCTTGTCGTACGGCGGGGAGCCCTCGACGCAGGCGTACAGCAGGCCGCCCAGGGACCACAGGTCGGCCGGCGGGCCGGGCTTCTGCCCGCGGGCCCGCTCCGGCGAGATGTACGAGGGCGCGCCGACCAGCATGCCGGTCGACGTCACCGACGGGTCGCCCTCGACCTGGGCGATGCCGAAGTCGGTGAGCACGACCCGACCGTCGTCGGAGATCAGCACGTTGGACGGCTTCACGTCGCGGTGCAGGATGCCCTGGCCGTGTGCGGCGCGCAGCACGTCGAGCACCGCCAGGCCCACCTCGGCGGCGCGGCGCGGCGTGAGCGCGCCGTCGTCGCGGATGACCTCGGCCAGCGAGCGGCCCTCGACCAGCTCCATCACGATCCACGGCCGGTCGTCCTCGTCGACCACGTCGTAGACCGTCACCGCGCCGTTGTTGCGGATCCGGGCGATCGCCTTGGCCTCGCGCAGGGTGCGGGTGATCAGACGGCGCTTCTCGTCCTCCTCGACCCCGCCGGGGAAGCGCAGTTCCTTGACCGCGACCGTGCGGCCCAGCACCTCGTCACCGGCCCGCCAGACGGTGCCCATGCCGCCCCGGCCGAGAACATCGGCGAGCCGGTACCGGCCGGCGAGCAGCCTGCCCTCCTTGCCGTCCATCTCGACCTCGTCGCCCACTGAATCCCCTCTGCAATCCAGCCGAGTTGGCACTCTCGATTCTCCATCGATCGCCAAACTGGCCCAACTCGGACAACCCACCCTGGCAGAGCCTTCATTCTCCCTCATCCACAGCCGTGCGGAAGGCCCGGGTGGATTCGGGAGGCCGTCACACACCCGTCATGATGGCCCGGACGACGGGAGTTCTTTTTGCCCCTCAGCCCCGCCCCGCGCGCCGCCGCACGGGCCGCCCTGTCTGCCCTGGCCGCCCTGGGCCTGACGGCGTGTTCGAGCATCCCCTTCACCTCCGCTCCGTCCCCGGGGGCGTCGCCGTCGCCGGCCGCGGCGACGGCCGCGCTGCACCGCCTGGTCGCCGACGGCGCCCCCGGCGCGGCCTCGTTGGTCACCCGGGGCGGCCACCTGGCCGCGTCGCGGTTCGCCGCGGCCGGCGTCGCCGATCTGCGCAACGGCCGGAAGATGCGCCGGCCGGACCACTTCCGGGCGGGCAGCCTCACCAAGACCCTGGTCGCCACGGTGGTCCTGCAACTCGTCGGCGAGGGCCGGCTGTCGCTGGACGACCGGGCCGCCGACCACCTGCCGCCCGGCGTGCCGCGCTCGGGACCGCACGACGGGAGCGACCTGCGCCGGGTGACGGTCCGCCAACTGCTGGACCACACGAGCGGCCTGTTCAACTACACCGACGACCCCCGCCTCGCCACCGAGCTGTCCGGCACCGGCTTCCCCGCCCACCGCTACGACCGCTACACCGCGACCGAGCTGCTGCGAATCGCGCTCACCCACCCCCTGAGCGCCGCCCCCGGCACCGCCTACGCCTACTCCAACACCAACTACCTGGTCCTCGGCCTGGTCATCCGGGCCGTCACCGGGCACCCGTACGCCGAGGAGGTGCGCCGCCGCATCCTGGTCCCGTTCGGCCTGCGCGACACCTCGTTCCCCGGCAACAGCCCCGCGCTGCCCACCCCGCACGGGCGCGGCTACTCCCGGATCGACGGCCACCGGGTGGACAGCACCGCCTTCGACCCCAGCCGGGCCGGCGCCGCCGGCGAGATGATCACCACCCTCGGCGACCTCAACCGGTTCTTCGCCGCACTGCTCGGCGGCAGGCTCCTGGCACCCCGCCAGATGTCCGAACTGCGCAGCGAGAAGGCCACCGACGGCGCCTACGGCATGGGCCTCTACGCCACCCGCCTGCCCTGCGGCGTGACGGTCTGGGGCCACAACGGCGACATCAGCGGCTCCTACGCGCAGACCGCCAGCACCGCCGACGGCCGCCACCTGGTCAGCTACCGGGTCAACACCGACACCCCGGCCGGCCACACCGACGGCACCGCCGTCCTGACCGCCGAGTTCTGCCCGTCCCGCACCGCCCGGACCCGCCACTCCTGAAAACCGCCCGCTACGACAGCGGCACGATGTCCGGCGCGCCCAACCGGGCCGCGTCCGCCGTCAGATCGTCCGGCTGACGCTGCGACTCGCGCTCCGCCTCCACCCTCTTCTGGTAGTGCGCGACCTCCTTCTCGATCTGCGCGCTGTCCCACCCCAGGGCCGGCGCCATCAGCTCGGCGGCCTCCCTGGCGCTGCGGGTGCCGCGGTCGAAGGTCTCGATGGAGATCCGGGTGCGCCGGGTCAACACGTCGTCGAGGTGCCGGGCGCCCTCGTGCGTGCAGGCGTAGACGACCTCGGCACGCAGGTAGTCGTCGGCGGCGGCCAGCGGCCGGCCCAACGTGGGGTCGGCGACCACCAGTTGCAACAGTTCCTCGGTCAGTGAGCCGTACCGGTTCAGCAGATGCTCTATACGGGCCACGTGCAGCCCGGTACGGGCCGCGATCCGGGCCCGCGCGTTCCACAGCGCCCGGTAGCCCTCCGCGCCGGCCAGTGGCACGTCCTCGGTGACGCACTCCGCGACCCGGGCGTCCAGCCCGTGCACCGCCTCGTCCACCGCGTCCTTGGCCATCACCCGGTACGTGGTGTACTTGCCGCCCGCGATGACCACCAGACCGGGCACCGGGTGCGCGACGGTGTGCTCCCGCGACAGCTTGCTGGTGGCGTCCGACTCGCCGGCCAGCAGCGGCCGCAGCCCGGCGTAGACGCCCTGCACGTCGTCCCGGGTCAACGGGGTGGCCAGCACCGTGTTCACGTGCTCCAGCAGGTAGTCGATGTCGGCGCTGGAGGCCGCCGGGTGCGCCTTGTCCAGGTCCCAGTCGGTGTCCGTGGTGCCGATGATCCAGTGCCGCCCCCAGGGGATGACGAACAGCACGCTCTTCTCCGTGCGCAGGATCAGCCCGGTCGTCGAGTGGATCCGGTCCTTGGGGACGACCAGGTGAATGCCCTTGGAGGCGCGGACGTGGAACTGGCCGCGCTCCCCGATGAGCGCCTGGGTGTCATCGGTCCACACGCCGGTCGCGTTGACGATCTGTCGGGCCCGGATCTCGTGCTCCGCCCCGCTCTCGACGTCCTGCACCCGCGCGCCGACCACCCGCTCGCCCTCGCGCAGGAACCCCACCACCCGCGCCCGGTTGGCGACTTGGGCCCCGTAGGCGGCCGCGGTCCGCACCAGGGTGGTGACGTAGCGCGCGTCGTCCATCTGCGCGTCGTAGTACTGCAACGCGCCCACCAGCGCGTCCTTCTTCAGGCAGGGCGCCACCCGCAGCGCCCGGCGGTGCGAGAGGTGCCGGTGGACGGGCAGCCCCCGGCCGTGCCCGGAGGAGACCGACATCCCGTCGTACAGCGCCACCCCGGAGCCCGCGTAGAGGCGCTCCCAGCCCCGGTGCTGCAGCGGGTACAGGAACGGCACCGGCTTGACCAGATGCGGCGCCAGCCGCTGGAGCAGCAGCCCGCGCTCCTTCAGCGCCTCCCGCACCAGCGCGAAGTCCAACATCTCCAAGTACCGCAGGCCGCCGTGGATGAGCTTGC
This sequence comes from Streptomyces sp. NPDC090442, assembly GCF_044769405.1. Classification (NCBI taxonomy): domain Bacteria; kingdom Bacillati; phylum Actinomycetota; class Actinomycetes; order Kitasatosporales; family Streptomycetaceae; genus Streptomyces; species Streptomyces sp. NPDC090442. The sequence continues at coordinate 21,496 of NZ_JBIVXW010000021.1, read as the reverse complement.
TCGACCGGCTGGAGGTGCCCGACGCCCAGTCCCGGGCCTCGACGAGCCCGGTGTCCAGCCCGCGGGTCGCGGCGTCCAGTGCCGTACCGGCGCCGACGACCCCGCCGCCGACCACCAGGACGTCCAGTTCTCGCTCCGCCATCTGGGTGAGTGCCTTGGCGCGCTGCGCCGGTCCGAGTGTCGCTGTCTTCACCACTGCCTCCCGCTGTGATTCGGAGCCGGACCCCCGTCCGTCGATTCTGTCCGCGCCTGGTTCCGGCAACCACCGTCCGCTCGTGGTGGCAACACCCGGCCACCTTGATCCACCAATACCCATTCTGGGTCAAATATCCGCTTAGTCTACTTATGACCTTTTGGTATCCGGCTCGCCCTCCCGCCGGCCCGGACACCGGGAGGCCACCGCGCAGGGACCTGAAACCATCGCTCGGGAAGGACGGCCGCAGCATGCCCGCAGACCTCGCCGTCATCGGCCTCGGACACCTGGGGCTCCCCCTCGCCCAGGCCGCCACCGCCGCCGGCCTGGCCACCCTCGGCTACGACCCCGACCCCCGCGCGGCCGCCCTGGCCGGCGCCGGCGGCCCGCTCTCCGCCGCCGAGATCCGCCGCCTGCTCGCCGCCGGCTTCCGCACCACCACCGACCCCGCCGCCCTCGGCCGGGTCCGCACCGCCGTCCTGTGCGCCCCCACCCCGCCCGGCGAGGACCGCACCCCGGACCTGACCGCCCTCGCCGAGGCCGCCCGCACCCTGGCCGCCCGGCTGCGCCCGCACACCACCGTCATCCTGGAATCGGCCGGACACCCGGGCACCACCGAGGAGTTCCTGCGCCCGCTGCTGGAGGCCGGCTCCGGCCTCACCGCCGGCCGCGACTTCCACCTCGCCTGCTCCCCCGCCCGCCACGACCCCGGCAACCGCACCCACCTCTACCGCAACACCCCCAAGGTCATCGGCGGCCTCACCCCCGCCTGCACCGAGGCCGCCGCCGCCTTCTACGGCCGCCTCACCGACAAGGTCGTCCGCGCCCGCGGCCCCCGCGAGGCCGAGACCGCCCACCTGCTGGAGACCAACTACCGGCACATCAACATCGCCCTGATGAACGAGATGGCGGTCTACTGCCACGAGATCGGCGTCGACCTGTGGGACGTCATCCGCTGCGCCGAGACCAAGCCGTTCGGCTTCCAGTCCTTCCGCCCCGGCCCCGGCGTCGGCGGCCACGCCGCCCCCCTCCACCCCAACCACCCCGCCGGCCACGGCAGTTCGCCCCGCTCACCGCTCCGCATGGTGGAACTCGCCCAGGAGATCAACGGCCGGATGCCCGCCTACGTCATCCAGCGCTGCACCACCCTCCTCAACGAACACGGCAAGTCCGCCCGCGGCGCCCGCATCCTCCTCCTCGGCGTCACCTACAAGCCCGACCTCGCCGACCTCACCGGCACCCCCGCCCACGAGGTCGCCGCCCGCCTCCGCCGCCTCGGCGCCCACCTCAGCTACCACGACCCCCACGTCCCCCACTGGGACGTCGCCGGCCGCCCCGTCCCCCGCGCCGACTCCCTCTACGAGGCCGCCGCCGACGCCGACCTCACGGTGCTCCTCCAACCCCACCGCACCTACGACCTCCAGGGCCTGGCCGTCAAGGCCCAACTCCTCCTGGACACCCGAGGCGCCACCCCCACCGGCGCCGCCCACCGCCTCTGACGCCCCCACACCGGGGAGCAACGACAAAGCCCGGCCGCGCAACGCGCAGCCGGGCTTCCACCTCTCCCCCGCCCCAACACCCCTTCGCCGAAGGCGAATCGAGCACCCTCACGGCGGGAGGGCCGAGATCGGGGGGCGACTACCGCCGCGGAGCGACGGTCACCTCAACCCGCTGGAACTCCTTGAGCTCCGAGTACCCCGTCGTCGCCATCGCCCGCCGCAGCGCCCCGAAGAAGTTCATCGTCCCGTCCGGCGTCGTCGACGGCCCGCACAGGATCTCCTCCGTCGTGCCGACCGCACCGAGGTCGACCCGCTTGCCGCGCGGCACGTCCTCGTGGACCGCCTCCATGCCCCAGTGGTGGCCGCGGCCCGGTGCGTCCGTCGCCCGCGCCAGCGGCGAGCCCATCATCACCGCGTCCGCGCCGCAGGCGATCGCCTTCGGCAGGTCGCCGGAGTAGCCCACGCCGCCGTCGGCGATCACGTGCACGTACCGGCCGCCGGACTCGTCCATGTAGTCCCGGCGGGCGGCCGCGACGTCGGCCACCGCGGTCGCCATCGGCACCTGGATGCCCAGCACGTTCCGCGTCGTGTGCGCGGCCCCGCCGCCGAAGCCGACCAGCACGCCCGCCGCGCCGGTCCGCATCAGGTGCAGCGCCGCGGTGTACGTCGCGCAACCGCCGACGATCACCGGCACGTCCAGCTCGTAGATGAACTGCTTGAGGTTCAGCGGCTCGGCGGCGCTGGAGACGTGCTCGGCGGAGACCGTCGTCCCGCGGATCACGAAGATGTCCACACCCGCGTCCACGACCGCCTTGGAGAACTGCGCGGTGCGCTGCGGGGAGAGCGCCGCGGCGGTGACCACACCGGCCTCGCGCACCTCCTTGATCCGCTGCCCGATCAGCTCCTCCTTGATCGGCGCGGCGTAGATCTCCTGGAGCCGCTTGGTGGCGGTGGCGCCGTCCAGCTCCGCGATCTCCGCCAGCAACGGCTCGGGGTCCTCGTAACGGGTCCACAGCCCTTCGAGGTTGAGCACGCCGAGGCCGCCCAGCTCACCGATGCGGATCGCGGTCTGCGGCGAGACCACCGAGTCCATCGGAGCCGCCAGGAACGGCAGCTCGAAGCGGTAGGCATCGATCTGCCAGGCGATCGAGACCTCCTTCGGGTCGCGGGTGCGCCGACTGGGTACCACGGCGATGTCGTCGAACGCGTATGCCCGGCGGCCGCGCTTGCCGCGCCCGATCTCGATCTCAGTCACTGGTTCTGCCTTCCTACGGATACGCCCCCAGTATCCCCGACGGGGAAGACCGGGGGCGCATCCGGCCGGCACTCCCTTACGGGGAGCCGTTCAGCTCCGCGCGTAGTTCGGGGCCTCGGTGACCATCTGGACGTCGTGCGGGTGGCTCTCCTTCAGGCCCGCCGCGGTGATCCGCACGAACTGGCCCTTCTCCTTGAGCTCGGGGATGTCGGCGGAGCCCACGTAGCCCATGGAGGCCCGCAGACCGCCGACGAGCTGGTGCGCGACCGACGACAGCGGACCGCGGTAGGGCACCTGGCCCTCGATGCCCTCCGGCACCAGCTTGTCCTCGGACAGCACGTTGTCCTGGAAGTAGCGGTCCTTCGAGAACGACCGCGCCTGGCCGCGGGACTGCATCGCACCCAGCGAGCCCATGCCCCGGTACGACTTGAACTGCTTGCCGTTGACGAAGACCATCTCGCCCGGCGACTCCTCGCAGCCGGCCAGCAGCGAGCCCAGCATCACGGTGTCCGCGCCCGCCGCGATCGCCTTGGCGATGTCGCCGGAGAACTGCAGACCACCGTCGCCGATCAGCGGCACGTCCGCCGCGTGGCACGCCTTCGCGGCCTCGTAGATCGCGGTGACCTGCGGGACGCCGATGCCGGCGACCACCCGCGTGGTGCAGATCGAACCGGGGCCGACGCCGACCTTCACACCGTCCACGCCCGCGTCGATCAGCGCCTGGGCGCCGTCGCGGGTGGCGACGTTGCCGCCGACGACATCGACGTTGATGTTGGACTTGACCTTGGCGATCATGTCGAGGATGCCCCGGCTGTGACCATGCGCGCTGTCGATGACCAGGAAGTCCGCGCCCGCCTCGACCAGTGCCTGGGCCCGGTCGTACGCCGCGTCGCCGACGCCCACCGCGGCGCCGACGATCAGCCGGCCCTCGGCGTCCTTGGCCGCGTTCGGGTACTTCTCCGCCTTCACGAAGTCCTTGACCGTGATCAGGCCCTTGAGCACGCCCGCGTCGTCGACCAGCGGCAGCTTCTCGATCTTGTGGCGGCGCAGCAGCTCGATGGCGTCCTCGCCGGAGATGCCGACCTTGCCGGTGACCAGCGGCATCGGCGTCATGACCTCGCGGACCTGACGACTGCGGTCCATCTCGAAGGCCATGTCGCGGTTGGTCACGATGCCCAGCAGCTTGCCCGCGGCGTCGGTGACCGGCACCCCGCTGATCCGGAACTTCGCGCACAGCGCGTCCGCCTCCGTCAGCGGCGCGTCCGGCCGGACCGTGATCGGGTCGGTGACCATGCCGGACTCGGAGCGCTTGACCAGGTCGACCTGGTTGGCCTGGTCCTCGATCGACAGGTTGCGGTGCAGCACGCCCGCGCCACCCTGCCGCGCCATGGCGATCGCCATCCGCGCCTCGGTGACCTTGTCCATGGCGGCCGAGAGCAGCGGGATGTTCACCCGGACGTTCCGCGAGACGCGGGACGCGGTGTCCACGGCGTTCGGCAGCACCTCCGACGCACCGGGAAGCAGCAGCACATCGTCGTATGTCAGCCCGAGCATGGCGAATTTGGCGGGCATACCCTCGACGTTGTCACTCATGACACCTTCCCCAATGCTCTTGCCTCAGCGCGGACTCCCATGCTAACGGCCTTGTGGAGTGTCCTAACCCACGAGCGATGAGGGGCTCATCACCCGTACGTTCCTACGGCGACTTCCCGCCGCGCGACGGCAACGTCCACCAGGGAAAACGGCCCCGCGCCCACCGCTGCCTACTGCTCGGCCAGCGCCCGCAGCCTGCTCAGCGCCCGGTGCTGGGCGACCCGCACCGCCCCCGGCGACATCCCCAGCATCTGCCCGGTCTCCTCCGCCGTCAGCCCCACGGCCACCCGCAACAGCACCAGCTCCCGCTGGTGCTCGGGCAGATTGGCCAACAGCTTCTTGGCCCACTCGGCGTCGCTGCTCAGCAGCGCCCGCTCCTCGGGGCCCAGCGAATCGTCCGGCTGCTCGGGCATCTCGTCCGACGGCACCGCCGTACTGCCCGGGTGCCGCATCGCGGCCCGCTGCAGATCGGCGACCTTGTGACCGGCGATGGCGAAGACGAACGCCTCGAAGGGCTTCCCGGTGTCGCGGTAGCGGGGCAGTGCGCACAGCACCGCGACACAGACCTCCTGCGCCAGGTCCTCGACGAAGTGCCGGGCGTCGCCGGGCAGCCGGGAGAGCCGGGTGCGGCAGTAGCGCAGGGCGAGTGGATGCACATGGGCCAGCAGGTCATGGGTGGCCTGCCGGTCTCCTTCGACGGCGCGTGCGACGAGAGCGCCGATCTCCTGCTTCCCGTCATCGCGCATCGGACCATGGTGCCTTGACGCCACACGATCCGCGGCATCAGGTCCACGCTTGTGCACTGAAGCGTTATGCGCGGCAGGTGCGCCGGCAGTCATCTCGTGCGCCCTCCCCTCGTGCCCGACCGACCCGTCCCCGAGGAACTCCATGCCTCAAGGATGCGGCACCGCGCGGGTAATCGGGCCGCCGTGGCACCGGGCGGAGTGCGGGAAGCCATGCCGCCCCGCCCGCCACAGGGCGGGCGGGGATCTTCATTCCCCCGCATCTCTGCACGTCACGACGGTTCAGCGGACCAGGCCCCAGCGGAAGCCGAGCGCCACCGCGTGCGCCCGGTCGGACGCACCCAGTTTCTTGAACAGACGCCGCGCGTGCGTCTTGACGGTGTCCTCGGACAGGAACAACTCGCGGCCGATCTCGGCGTTGGAGCGGCCGTGACTCATGCCCTCCAGCACCTGGATCTCCCGGGCCGTGAGGGTCGGCGCGGCCCCCATCTCGGCGGACCGCAGCCGGCGCGGGGCAAGCCGCCACGTCGGATCGGCCAGCGCCTGGGTCACCGTCGCGCGCAGCTCCGCGCGCGAGGCGTCCTTGTGGAGATATCCGCGGGCACCGGCGGCGACCGCCAGCGCCACCCCGTCCAGATCCTCGGCCACGGTCAGCATGATGATCCGGGCGCCGGGATCGGCGGACAGCAGCCGGCGCACGGTCTCGACACCGCCGAGGCCGGGCATCCGCACGTCCATCAGGATCAGGTCCGAGCGATCGGCCCCCCAGCGGCGGAGAACCTCCTCGCCATTGGCCGCGGTGGTCACGCGCTCGACACCGGGTACGGTCGCAACCGCCCGTCGGAGCGCCTCTCGGGCAAGCGGGGAGTCGTCACAGACGAGGACGGATGTCATGACCGCCCTCCGCAGCTGATGCGCGTCACCTTGAGCCTCCAGGCTTGGTACGTATCGTCACCTGGGCGATCGACGAACCCCTCGGACACCTGCCCGAGGGCTACCTCTGCCAACCGCCTCCGCACACTCAACGACGGTCACTCGAAAGAGTTACGGCTTCGGCGACCGAGTTCAGCACGCTCCGTGAGGAGCCGGATACGCAGACGACTCACTGAGCTGCCGGCATCCGCGCGTGCACCCTATGCCCTATTTGGCTCTGTTTCTTCCATTTTCACGCTGACTGCGACTAGATTCGCAATGAGTCATATTTACATCTACTTAGACAGTAGATGTACCGTCGTGAGCACCGAGCCCGATACGCATCGCTTTCGAGGGGACAAGCAATGGCAGATTTCTCCCGCCTCCCGGGCCCGAACGCAGACCTCTGGGACTGGCAGTTGCTGGCCGCCTGCCGTGGCGTGGACAGCTCGCTCTTCTTCCACCCCGAGGGCGAGCGAGGAGCGGCCCGCAGCGCGCGGGAGGCGTCGGCGAAGGAGGTCTGCATGCGCTGCCCCGTGCGAGCCCAGTGCGCGGCGCATGCACTGGCCGTCCGCGAGCCCTACGGCGTCTGGGGCGGCCTCACCGAGGACGAACGCGAGGAGCTCATGGGCCGGGCCCGCCACCGCATGGTCCCGGCGAGCTCACTGCCCGGCCACGCGAGCATGCCGGGTGCCTGACCGTCACCCCGTAACAGCCAGCGAAGAAACGTTCCTGCGTAGCTCACGACCACGCACCGCGGGACCCCGCCCCTCCGGAGCCCGCGGCCGTCAGCGCCCCGGCGCCTGGGCGAGCTGGTCCAGCATCGCCCCGACCGCGGGCACATGCGCCAGATCCGGCAGCGTCAGCGCGACGATCTCGCGGTGCACGGCCGGCTCCATCCGCACCGTCGTCGCCCCCTTGGGGCGCACCGACTCCAGCGTCAGCTCGGGCAGCGCCGCGACCCCGAGACCCGCCCCGACCAGCCCGATCACCGCCGGATAGTCATCGGTGGCGAAGTCGATCCGCGGCGTGAACCCGGCCCCCTCACAAACCTCGACCAGATGCGTCCGGCAGCGCGGGCACCCCGCGATCCACGGCTCGTCGGCGAGGTCCGCGAAGCGGGCGGCACCGGCCCGCGCCAGCCGGTGACCGTCCGGCACCAGCCCGACCAGCCGGTCCGACAGGACCGGCCGGACCACCAGGTCCTCCCACTCCGCACAGGCGGACGGGTCCGCGCCGCGCACCTCCGGATACCGGAAGGCCAGCGCGATCTCGCAGTCCCCGTTGCGCAACAGCTCGATCGAGCGCGGCGGTTCGGCCTCGTCCAACGACACCCAGACCCCCGGGTGCGCGGCCCGCATCCTGGCCAACGCCGTCGGCACCAGCGTCGAGCTGCCCGACGGGAACGACACCAGCCGCACCCGCCCCGCCCGCAGCCCCGCGATGGCGGCGACCTCCTCCTCGGCCGCGGTCAGCCCGGCCAGGATGCCGGCCGCGTGCCGCACCAGCGCCCGGCCGGCCTGCGTCAGCCGCATCTCCCGCCCGGTCCGCACCAGCAGCGGCGTCCCGGCGGACTGCTCCAGGGCCTTCATCTGCTGACTGACAGCGGGCTGGGTGCAGCCCAGCTCCCGCGCGGCGGCGGAGAAGGAACCGGTCTGGGCGACGGCGCGCAGCACCCGCAGATGACGAGCTTCGATCACCCTTCAAGCATAAGCGCGCCTTGGGTACTCCGCGAAAAACGGAATGCCGGCTTTAGCTTGATGTCTTACGGTGCGGCCATGAACGCGAAGCTGCTGACCGTGAACACCGGGCGGGCCACCCCGTCCACGCACACCAACGCCGAGGGCGGAACGGGCATCGACAAGCGCCCCGTGGACGGACCCGTCGCGGTAGCCGCCCCCGGCCCCAAGGGCGTCGGCGGCAGCGGCCTCGCGGGCGACGCGGTGGTCGACCGCCGCCACCACGGCGGCGACGACCAGGCCGTCTACGCCTACGCCCGCGAGGACCTCGACGACTGGCAGCGCGAACTGGACCGCGAACTGGCCAACGGAGCGTTCGGCGAGAACCTCACCACCACCGGCATCACCGGCGCCCGCATCGGCGAACGCTGGCGGGTCGGCCCCGAGGTGCTCCTGGAGATCACCTCACCGCGCATCCCCTGCCGGACGTTCCAGAGCTGGCTGGACGAACGCGGCTGGATCAAGCGGTTCACCCAGGCCGCGGTGCCCGGCGCGTACCTGCGCGTCCTGGAGGCCGGCGAGATCCGCGCCGGCGACCCCGTACGCGTCGAGCACCGCCCCGACCACGACATCACCGTCGCGCTGATGTTCCGCGCCCTCACCACGCAACGCGACCTCCTCCCCCGCCTCCTGGAAGCGGGCGCGCCCCTCCATCAGGAGGCGCGGGCCTCGGCGACCAAGTACGCGGCGCTGGCGACGCGCTGACGCCGCGACACCTCGGTGCGACCCGCCGCCCGGCGGGTCGCACCCACGGGGCACGCTCCCGAGTTCCATCGCCCGGCGTCCAACTCCCCTACTTCGGGCCGTACTTCCGTCCCGTACGGGAGGTGAGGCCGCCGAGGACGCCGCGCGGGGCCAGCTTCACCGCGCCCATCAGGGCCTTGTAGCGCGGGTCCGGGACGGAGAGCGACTTGCCGCGCGCCAGGTCCTTCATGGCCGCGTCCACGAGCCGGTCCGCGTCGAGCCACAGCCAGCCCGGAATGTTGTCCGTCCCCATGCCGGCCCGTTGGTGGAACTCGGTCCGCACGAAGCCCGGGCACAGCGCCATCAGGCGCACCCCGCTGCCGGCCAGGTCGCGGGCCGCGCCCTGGGTGAACTGCACGACCCACGCCTTGCTCGCGCCGTACGTGCCGCGCGGGACGAACGCCGCGACCGACGCCACGTTGACCACGGCGCCGCGACGGCGCTCGCGCATCCCGCGCACGGCCGCGGTGGTCAGCCGCAACACCGCTTCACAGTGCACCTTCAGCATCGTCAACTCGTCGGCCATCGGGACTTCGAGGTACTCGCCCTTGTTGCCGAACCCGGCGTTGTTGACCAGCAGGTCCACCGGGTGCTTCGGGTCCGCCAAACGGGCCTCGACGGCGGCGATCCCGTCCTCGGTCGCGAGGTCGGCGCTCAGCACCTCCGCCTCGATCCCGTGCCGGTCGTGCAGTTCGGTGGCCTGTTCCCGCAGCCGCTTCTCGTCGCGCGCCACCAGCACCACGCTGTGCCCGTCACTCGCGAGACGGCGGGCGAATGCGGCGCCGATGCCGGCTGTTGCTCCTGTGATCAGTGCAGTCGTCATACCGGAACGGTAGCGGGGCCGACGGACTTCCCACGCTCGCGGCCACCGTGGCGTTCGCCTTCCGCCGGGCCCGGCCGGTGGGTGGCCGCGGGCCGTGGCGGCGGGGTGGGTGGGGTGGTTCGTGGCCGCCTCGCGCTGTTGGCTTTCCGTGCCGTGGTGGCTGGGGTCGTCCGCCTCCCCTCGGTGGGTGGGGTCGGAGGGGCTGTCCCGGCACCCGTCCTCGGTGCGGGCACCTCTGGTCAGTCACCTGAAAAATGCCCGGGAGTTCGCTCCAGATCCTGCGGGCGGGCTCCGGGACATCCCCTCCGCCCCGGCACCGTGGGCGGCTACCCCGCCGTCTCGGCCGGGGTCGGCTACGCGGGTGCGCCCGCTGGGGCGGCGTCGCCGACCGCGGTCCGTTGGCCGCCCGCCTCCTCCTTTCCCCTCCTCACTTCCTCACTTCCTCACTGTGCGGGCATATCCCCAACGCCCCCACCACTCCTCACCCACCGATTACAATCCGTAACGGAACGTGGAACTCCCCGCAGCCTCGCGTTCGTTGCCGGATAAGAGGAGGCGGCGGCGAGCAAGGCAGTGGACCACGCCCGGCACGGTGGGGCGAGAGAGGAGTCGCGGGATGCGTCCGGACGTGCTTTTGGCCATGGGGCCGGGGATCGCGGGAAGACTGCTCGGGGAGGCGCAGCGGGCCCGGTTGGAGGGGCTGGCCAGGACGGATTGCCAGCTTGTGGCGCACGAGTTGGCCGCGACGGGGCCCGAGGTAGCCGCTGCTCTCGCCGAGGCCGAGGTGTTGCTGACCTGCTGGGGCGCCCCGCCGCTCACGGCGGAGGTGCTTACCGCGGCGCCCCGACTGCGGGCGGTCGTGCACGCGGCCGGATCCGTCAAGCAGCTTGTGACGACGGCCTGTTGGGAGCGGGGCATCGCGGTCAGCTCGGCGGCGGCCGTCAACGCGTTGCCGGTGGCCGAGTACACCCTCGCCGCCATCCTGTTCGCGAACAAGCGCGTGCTGCACACCGCCCACCGCTACCGCGCCCTGCGCGGCCGGCCCCACGACTGGCTGCGCGAGCTGGACGGCGCCGGCAACCACGGCCGCACCGTCGGCATCGTCGGCGCCTCCCGCATAGGCCGCCGGGTCGTTGAATTGCTACGCCCGTTCGCGCTGCGGGTGTTGTTGTTCGACCCGTATGTGGACGACGAGGAGGCGGGGCGGTTGGGCGTGCGCCGCGTTCCGTTGGCGGAGTTGTGCGCGGGGAGCGACGTGGTGAGCGTGCACGCCCCGGAGGTGCCCGCGACCCGGCACCTGATCGGCGCGCGCGAGCTGGCCCTGATGCCCGACGGGGCGACACTGATCAACACCTCGCGCGGCTCGCTGATCGACGAGGCGGCGCTGGTGGCGGAGGTCTCCAGCGGGCGGATCGCCGCGGTGTTGGACGTCACCGAGCCCGAACTGCCGCCCGCGGACTCGCCGTTGTACGCCTTGCCGAACGTGCTGCTCACCCCACACATCGCCGGTTCGCTGGGCACCGAGCTGCACCGGATGGCCGACCACGCCCTGGACGAGTTGGAGCGGTACGGGAAGGGGCTGCCGTTCGCGACCCCGGTGCGACGGGAGGAGCTGGACCACTCGGCCTGACGAGCCGTCGCGCGTCGACGGGCCGTCACGCGTCATCACGAGTCGTAACGATTCATGATGAGTTGTGATGAAGCGTCATGAGATGTCGCGAGCCCGACAAGGCGCCCCTGCTGTTCAGGCCAAGGCTCGATGACATGGCCCTGGCCGCAAGGGCCTGACCACAAGGACTCGAATCCGGCGGCAACTTGGCTGGCGGAGAACCTGGCGGGAGACCTGGAAGGGGAGGCCGGGTGAGAACCTGCCCGGATCCGGACGGGGCCCGGGTGGGAACCGGACAGAGGCCGAGAGCCAGCAGGCCATCGGTGGGCCCGGAGAACGGGCGAGGCCCGGCCCCCCGGTGAGTGGGGGCCGGGCCTCGGGTGCCGGCGTGGGCGTGGCCGGCGGGTGTGCGCGAGGTGTTAGTGCGCGTGGCCGTGACCGTGGCCGGCGGCCGGGGCCTCTTCCTCTTCCTTCTTCTCGACGACCAGGGTCTCGGTCGTGAGCAGCAGGGAGGCGATGGAGGCGGCGTTCTCCAGGGCGGAGCGGGTGACCTTGACCGGGTCGATGACGCCGGCCTTGACCAGGTCGCCGTACTCGCCGGTGGCGGCGTTGAAGCCGTTGCCCTTGTCGAGCTCGGCCACCTTGGAGGTGATCACGTAGCCCTCAAGGCCGGCGTTCTCGGCGATCCAGCGCAGCGGCTCGACGGCGGCGCGGCGGACCACGGCGACACCGGTGGCCTCGTCGCCGTCCTTGCCGAGGTTGCCCTCCAGGACCTTGACGGCGTGGACGAGGGCGGAGCCACCACCGGAGACGATGCCCTCCTCGACCGCGGCGCGGGTCGCGGAGATGGCGTCCTCCAGGCGGTGCTTCTTCTCCTTGAGCTCGACCTCGGTGGCCGCACCGACGCGGATCACGCAGACGCCGCCGGCCAGCTTGGCGAGGCGCTCCTGGAGCTTCTCGCGGTCCCAGTCGGAGTCGGTGGCCTCGATCTCGGCCTTGATCTGGGCGACGCGGCCCTGGACGTCCTCGCTGTTGCCGCCACCGTCGACGATGGTGGTGTCGTCCTTGGTGACGGTCACGCGGCGGGCGGTGCCGAGCACGTCCAGGCCGACCTGGTCCAGCTTGAGGCCGACCTCTTCGGCGACGACGGTGCCGCCGGTGAGGGTGGCCATGTCGCCGAGCATCGCCTTGCGGCGGTCACCGAAGCCGGGGGCCTTGACGGCCACCGCGTTGAAGGTGCCGCGGATCTTGTTGACGACGAGGGTGGAGAGCGCCTCGCCCTCGACGTCCTCGGCGATGATCAGCAGCGGCTTGGAGGCGCCGGCCTGGATGATCTTCTCCAGCAGCGGGAGCAGGTCCTGGATGGAGGAGATCTTGCCCTGGTGGATCAGGATGTAGGGGTCGTCGAGGACGGCCTCCATGCGCTCCTGGTCGGTGACCATGTACGGCGAGAGGTAGCCCTTGTCGAAGGCCATGCCCTCGGTGAAGTCCAGCTCCAGGCCGAAGGTGTTGGACTCCTCGACGGTGATCACGCCGTCCTTGCCGACCTTGTCCATCGCCTCGGCGATGAGCTCGCCGACCTGGGCGTCCTGGGCGGACAGCGCGGCCACGGCGGCGATGTCGGACTTGTCGTCGATCGGGCGGGCGGTCGCCAGCAGGTCGTCGGAGACGGCCTTGACGGCGGCGTCGATGCCCTTCTTCAGGGCGGCGGGAGAGGCACCCGCGGCGACGTTGCGCAGACCCTCGCGGACCAGCGCCTGGGCCAGCACGGTGGCGGTGGTGGTGCCGTCACCCGCGATGTCGTTGGTCTTGGTCGCCACCTCCTTGACGAGCTGGGCGCCGAGGTTCTCGTACGCGTCCTCGACCTCGACCTCGCGGGCGATGGTGACGCCGTCGTTGGTGATGGTCGGGGCGCCGAACTTCTTGTCGATCACGACGTTGCGACCCTTGGGGCCGATGGTGACCTTGACCGTGTCGGCCAGCTTGTTGACGCCGCGCTCAAGGGCGCGACGGGCGTCCTCGTCGAACTTCAGGATCTTCGCCATGGGTGCTTCAAGTCCTCTCGTTGCGATCGTCGGCCTCGCCGCCGTGACCGCTCTCGCGAAAACGAACTGCGCCCCTGCCCCGGTCGGTGAGAACGCGGGAACCAGGGGCGCAGATCAGGGCAATTCCGGGTGACTTACTTCTCGACGATCGCGAGCACGTCGCGTGCCGAGAGGACGAGGTACTCCTCGCCGCTGTACTTCACCTCGGTGCCGCCGTACTTGCTGTAGAGAACGACGTCGCCGACCTTGACGTCGAGCTCGACGCGCTTACCGTCCTCGAAGCGACCCGGACCGATCGCCAGGACGACGCCCTCCTGGGGCTTCTCCTTCGCGGTGTCCGGAATGACCAGGCCCGAGGCCGTGGTCTGCTCGGCGTCGAGCGGCTGGACCACAATGCGGTCCTCAAGCGGCTTGATGGCAACCTTGGAGCTGGCGGTCGTCACGATCCGACCTCCCCCTTCGGAGATCTCACGGGGTTAACTGTCTGAGGTGGCGACCAGGTGGATCCGTCGTCGCGGGTGCCGGACCTGCCCGTCGCTGTGTTGGCACTCTCCGTCGGGGAGTGCCAACGCTGAGACTATGACGCCGTTAGCACTCGGTCAAGCGGAGTGCCAGCGCGGCGGAGACGCGTACCGTGTCTGCTGCCGGTCGGCCGGGCGTGGAGTCGGACACACCTTCCCGCTCGGCCGCAACCAGGCCCGTGGCTGCCCCGTCTTGTCCCCGGGACCGCTGACACCGGGCCGCGACCCGGCCGCCCTGCGGCCCTGACCCATCGATGGCGGAGGAACCGTGCGTGGACTGACCAGCGCTCCCCGGGATTCCGGGGGACCGGAGAGCGACGCCGAACGCACCATGACGTTCGCCGCGCTGGCCCAGGCCCCGAACCGTCGGCGGACCGAGGGCTGGCTGCTGGGCTTTGTGGTGCTCATCACCGTCTTCGGCTACGCCTACACCGAGTTGTCCATGAAGGGGCAGCTCCCCGGCGGGCTGGCCGGCTTCGCGGTGAGCATGTTCTTCATCGCGCTGGTGCCGCACCTGGTCGTCCGCCGGTTCGCGCCGCGCGCCGATCCGCTGATCCTGCCGTTGGCGACCATGCTGACCGGGATCGGGCTGGTGCTGCTGCACCGGCTGGACATCACCTACGCGGAGAAACCCCGGCTGAAGATCGCGCAGGCGGCGACCGGGCAGTTGGTGTGGACGGTGATCGGGGTCGCGGTCTGCATCGTGATCCTGATGGTGCTGCGCGACCACCGGCTCCTGCAGCGCTACATCTATCTGACGATGGCCGTGGCGCTGGTGCTGTTGATGGCGCCGGCGTTCTTCGGCGCGGACCAGTTCGGCGCCAAGCGCTGGATCATGCTCGGGCCGCTGTCGATGCAGCCCGGCGAGTTCGTGAAGATCATGATCGTGGTGTTCTTCGCGGGCTATCTCACAGTGAACCGCGATGCGTTGGCGCTGTCCGGGCGCCGGGTGATGGGCATGCAGCTGCCGCCGGGCCGGCAGCTCGGGCCGATCTTCACGATCTGGGTGATCAGCCTGCTGGTGCTGGTCTTCGAGCGCGACCTGGGCACCTCGCTGATCTTCTTCGGCGTTTTCGTGATCATGCTTTACATGGCCACCGAGCGCACCAGTTGGGTGGTCTGCGGTCTGCTGATGGCCGTCGTCGGCGCCGCCGTCGTCGGCTCGACCGAACCGCACGTCAAGGGCCGTGTGATGGCCTGGCTGCACCCGATGGACATCTTCCTGCCGGAGAACAAGCGACCGCCGGGCCTGATCTCCGACCAGGCCGCCCAGGCGCTGTTCAGCTTCGGCAGCGGCGGGATCGGCGGCACCGGGCTGGGCCAGGGCCACCCCGAGCTGATCGGCTTCGCCGGCAACAGCGACTTCATCCTCACCACCGTCGGCGAGGAGCTGGGCCTGGCCGGGGTGATGGCCGTGCTGCTGCTCTACGGGCTGCTGGCCCAGCGCGGCCTGCGGGTGGGGCTGACCGCCCGCGACCCGTTCGGCAAGCTGCTGGCCGTCGGCCTCGCCGGTGCGCTGCTGCTCCAGGTCTTCGTCGTCACCGGCGGCGTCACCGGGCTGATCCCGCTGACCGGTAAGGCCCTGCCGTTCCTCGCCAAGGGCGGTTCGTCACTGGTCGCGAACTGGGTGATGGTGGCGGTGCTGCTACGGGTCAGCGACAGCGCCCAGCGGCGCCGGGAGCCGGTCCGTCCGGCCCCGGAGCGGCCGGACGCGGACGCCACCCAACGGGTGCCGCGGATCACCGGGAACGAACCCGGGGCCTGACGACGCCACGACCGCCCACGTGCCGGCCAGCGGACCATCCGCGGGCCGGCACGCGTGCGTGGCCCACAATGGTGCCGATGACCGACCTCGACACCTTCTCCGCACTGCTCGCCCCCGAGGGGCAGCAACTCCTGGCCGCCCTGCGGGACTACGACCCGGCGGACGAGCTGGCGACCGCCACCCGGCTCCGCCGCGACCACCCCGCCCCGCTGGTCTCCGCCGCGCTCGGGCAGGCCCGGCTGCGGCAGCGGGCGGCCGCGAAGTTCGGCGCGGACGCCGCACGGATGTACTTCACGCCCAACGGGGTCGAGCAGTCCACCCGCGCCCCGGTGGCCGCCCACCGCGCCGCCCGGCTCGCCGCGCTGGGCGTGCGGACCCTGGCGGACCTGTGCTGCGGGATCGGCGGCGACGCGCTGGCGTCGGCCCGGGCCGGGGTCCGGGTGCTGGCCGTGGACCGCGACCCGCTGGCCTGCGCGGCGGCCCGGGCCAACGCCGAGGCGCTGGGCCTGGCGGACCTGATCGAGGTGCGGTGCGCGGACGTCACGGAGGTCGACACCGCCGGGTACGACGCGGTGTTCGTGGACCCGGCGCGGCGTACCAAGGCGCCGACAAGAGGGGCGGCGCGCAGCGCCTCGGCCAGGGGTGGCGGCTGGGCGACGGGTGGCCGCGTCTTCGACCCGGAGGCGTACTCGCCGCCGCTGTCCTGGGCGATCGGCGCGGCCCGCACGGCGCCGTTCGCGGCGTTGAAGATCGCGCCGGGGGTGCCGCACGAGGCGCTGCCCGAGGACGCCGAGACGGAGTGGATCTCCGACGCGGGGGACGTGAAGGAGGCCGTCCTGTGGTTCGGTACCGGTCGGGGCGGCGTCCGCCGCGCCACCCTGCTGCCCGCCGGGGACTCCCTGGTCGGCGCCGGTCTGCCCGATCCCGAGCCGGGGAGGGTCGGCGACTGGCTCTACGAGCCGGACGGCGCGGTCATCCGCGCCCACCTGGTCGCGGACGTCGCCGAGCAGGTCGACGGCCGGCTGATCGACCCGACGATCGCCTATGTGACCGCGGACCGACTGGTGCCGACGCCGTACGCGACCGCCTACGCCATCACCGACGTGCTGCCGTTCAACGTCAAGAAGCTCAAGGCGCTGCTGCGGGAGCGCGGGGTGGGCGTCGCGGTGATCAAGAAGCGCGGTTCCGCGGTGGAGCCCGAGGAGCTGCGCCGGAAGCTCAAGTTGGCCGGGCCGCACTCCTGCACGGTCTTCCTCACCCGCGTCGCGGGGGCGCCCACGATGCTGCTGGGGCACCCGGCGGCCGAGGGCGCCTGACCGGCCCGGCGGCCGCTCAGCCCAGGTCGGTCAACTCCTCGGCGTAGACGCGGGAGAGCGGCTGCGGGCCCACGTACTGCTGGCAGCTGCACTGCCGGGCCTCGTAGCGGACCGGCTTCTTCGCGGCGTCCCAGGCGACGGCGGCCTCGACCGTCTCGTGGCAGCGGCCCTGCTTGTCGTGCTTGGCGAGGTGGTGCTCGCAGCCGCACACCGGGGCCGGCGGCTGGTCCGCGGCCTCCAGCGCCAGCCGGTCTTCCCGCCGGGCCTCGATGAGGTCCAACTTGCGCTGGTGGCGCGTCTTCAGCGCCCTGCGGATCGTGCCGCTCGCCGCGGAGCCGGCGTAGACCGCCGGTCCGGCCAGCATGAAGAGATACCACCAGTTCACCGCGCGCCCCCGCTTCCCCGTGCGTGCCCCGGGCGCTTCCCCCCGCGCCCGACCACCAGGATACGGGCCGCGCCCGGGCCCCAACGGGCGCCGGGCGCCTAGGAGTACAGGTTGTCCTTGCTCAACTCGTGGAAGTGGTCGTGGTCATGGCCGTGACCGTGGTCGTGGCCGTCCGGGGCCGGGACGTGGGGCTCGGTGACCGGCAGCGAGGAGTCCGCGGAGAGCTCCCAGGCGGAGGCCGGGCGGTTGCGGGCCACCATCTCGGCTCCCAGGGCCGCGACCATCGCCCCGTTGTCGGTGCACAACTTGGGCCGCGGCACCCGCAGTCGGATGCCGGCGTCCTCGCAGCGGCGCTCGGCCATCGCCCGCAGCCGGGAGTTGGCCGCCACCCCGCCGCCGATCATCAGGTGGTCCACGCCGTTGTCCTTGCAGGCCCGCACGGCCTTACGGGTCAGCACGTCGACGACCGCCTCCTGGAACGACGCCGAGACGTCCGCCACCGGGACCTCCTCCCCGGCCGCCCGCTTGGCCTCGATCCAACGGGCCACCGCGGTCTTCAGGCCGGAGAAGGAGAAGTCGTAGCGCGGGTCGCGGGGGCCGGTCAGCCCGCGCGGGAAGCGGATCGCCTCCGGGTCGCCCTCGCGCGCGTAGCGGTCGATGACCGGGCCGCCGGGGAAGCCGAGGTGGAGCACCCGCGCCACCTTGTCGAACGCCTCGCCGGCCGCGTCGTCGATGGTCGAGCCGAGCGGGCGGACGTCGGAGGTGATGTCCGGGGCCAGCAGCAGCGAGGAGTGGCCGCCGCTGACCAGCAGCGCCATCGTCGGCTCCGGCAGCGGGCCGTGCTCCAGCTGGTCGACGCAGATGTGCGAGGCGAGGTGGTTGACGCCGTAGAGCGGCTTGCCCAGCGCGTAGGCGTACGCCTTGGCGGCCGAGACGCCCACCAGCAGCGCGCCGGCCAGGCCGGGGCCCGCGGTGACCGCGATGCCGTCCAGGTCGGAGGCGGCCACCCCGGCCTCCTTCAGGGCGCGCTGGATGGTGGGGACCATCGCCTCCAGGTGCGCGCGGGAGGCCACCTCGGGCACCACACCGCCGAAGCGGGCGTGCTCGTCGACGCTGGAGGCGACCACGTCGGCGAGCAGGGTGTGACCGCGGACGATGCCGACGCCGGTCTCGTCGCAGGAGGTCTCGATGCCGAGGACGAGCGGTCCGCCGCGGGAGTCAGCCATGTTCACGTTCCTTGTACGGAGGGTGCTTCGGAGGAGGTCTGGGAGGGGCGGCGCATCACCAGTGCGTCGACGTTGCCGGGTTGGTAGTAGCCGCGGCGGAAGCCGATCGGCTCGAAGCCGAAGCGCTCGTAGAGGCGCTGGGCGCGGGCGTTGTCGACCCGCACCTCCAGCAGCACCTCGTGGCACTCGAAGGCGGTGGCGGCGCCCAGCAGCGCGGCCAGCAGCCGGCCGCCGAGGCCGGTGCCCCACTGGTCGCGGGCGGTGGCGATGGTCTGGACGTCGCCGGTGCCGTCGATCGCGGCCAGGCCGCCGTAGCCGACGATCCGGGCCGGCCCCCCGCCCGACCACCGCCCCTGACCGACACCGCTACGCGGCGGCTCCGTCACCTCGGCGACGAGATAGCGGCGGGTGGCCAACGGGCCGCGGGCGTGGGCGAGTTCGGACCAGAACATCCCCGGCGACCAGGCGTCCTCGGGGAACAGGTCGCGCTCCAGCTCCAGCACGCCGGGCAGGTCCCACCACCGCATCTCCCGCAGTGCGGCGGGGGATGCGGTCACGGCCGCGTCCGCGGGACCGCTCACTTCGGGGTGACCACCTTGTAGTTGGCGGGCACCTGGGCGTCGGGGCGGCGCAGGTACAGCGGGCGCGGCGGCAGCAGCTCCTCGCCGGCGGCCAGCTTGGCGGCGGCCAGTTCGGCGAGCGCGGCGGCGGACTGGTGCGCGGGGCCGTCCCGGTGGACGCCGGTGAAGACGGTGTCGTAGAGCAGCGCGCCGGCGCCGACGGCCGGGACGCCGGCGACCTGCTCGGCGATGTCGGCGGGGCGGTCGACGGCGGGGTCGGTCAGCCGCGTCCGCGCGTCCGCGTAGCGGGCCCAGTAGACCTCCTTGCGGCGGGCGTCGGTGGCCACGACGAACGGCTCGGTCAGGCCCGAGGCGTGGGCGATGCCGTCCAGCGAGCACAGGCCGTGGACGGGGACGTCCAGCGCCGCCCCGAAGGTGGTGGCGGTCACCAGCCCCACCCGCAGCCCGGTGTACGGGCCGGGGCCCACGCCGACGACGATGTCGGTGACCTCGGCCAGCTTGTGCCCGGCCTCGGCCAGCACCCGGTCGACGGCGGGCAACAGCAGTTCGCCGTGCCGGCGGGCGTCCACCTCGCCGGCGGCGGCGAGGGTGCGGGAGCCGTCGTGGAGCGCGACGGTGACGGCGGGGGTGGCGGTGTCAAGAGCTAGCAGCAGCACGCCTTAAAGACTACGGCGCGGCCGGCGGTGCCCGTTCCGGTGCTACCGTCGGTCCCCAGCCAGCCCAGTCAGCCCAAGCCCACAGCCTGCCCGTTCGCGGGCGGGAGCGTACGGAAAGGTGGCACCGCGGTGCCCGCTAAGAGCAGCACGATCGTCACCGGTCTCACCGCGGCCGCCCTGGTCGTGATCGGCCTGCTCGGTTACCAGGCGTCCGCCGCCGCATCCGGCCCGCTCGCTCCGGTACGGGGCGACGCGAAGGCCGCCGCCCACCAGCCGGCCGCCGACGACCAGCACGACAAGAAGGACAAGCCGCCGGCCCCGGCGCCCGTCCCGGAGCAGTCCGGCACCGGCAAGCGCGTGGTCTACGCGCTGGGCGCCAAGCGGGTCTGGCTGGTCGGCGCGGACGGCACCGCGCAGCGGACGTTCACGGTCGCGCCGAGCGCGGTGAGCCCGACGCCGGGGACGTACCCGGTCACCTCGCGTTCGGTGAGCGTGACCGGCTCGGACGGGGTGGCGATCGAGCACGTGGTGCGGTTCGCCGCCGTGAACGGCGTGGTCATCGGCTTCAGCGCGGCGGTCGACGGCTCGACGCCCGCGGCGACCGGCCCGAACGCGAAGAAGACCGGCGGCATCCGGGAGTCGCGCGAGGACGGCGCGGCGCTGTGGGACTTCGCACTGCGCGGCGTGCAGGTCGTCGTCGTTCCCTAGTCGTTCGCCGGGGGCCGCGGGCCGCGTCCGCCGACCGCCCTGCGGGCCCCGCTCGCTTCGCCCCTACGGACTACGCGGCGTCGCGCCCCGGAGTGGACGGGGCGGACGCCTGCCCACCGCTTTCCCCCGCATCGCTCCGTTCGCCCGCTTTCTCCTTTTCCGCACGCGGCCCCTCCGCGATCTCCGGCGGCGTGGAGACGGCGGTGGCCGCGGCACAGGCCGCGAGCAGTTCGTTCATCGTCGGCGCCGCGCGGCGCGCATCCGGCTCGGCGCGCCCGGCCGCCGGGGTGGGGGCGGACTGGTGGGGGGACATGGACGCCTCCCGGGCTCCTGGGGCAAGCGACTGGGGTCAGGCTCTACTTAGGTACACCTAACCAGGGCTCTCACACCCATGTGACCATGCCCGGCACCCGCCGCGCAACATCTTGCCGACGGCTTGTCGGAAACTACCGGGCCGGCTGGCCCGATCAAGCGCCCTTCGGGCCCGCCCGTCAGCAGATCTCCAGCTCGGGAAGGCCGGCGTCCGCCCAGCGCGCGCCGATCCCGGTGACCGTCACCTCGCGGACGTCGTCCGCGTCCTCCTCCGGGTGCCCCACCAGCCCACCGGGGGCGTCGGCGCCCACGGCCCGCCCGATGACGACGTGCAGCCGGTCCTCCGACAGCTCCTCGACCTTGCCGTCGCCCCACTCGACGACCACCACCGACTCCGGCAGCGAGACGTCGAGGTCCAGGTCCTCCATCTCGTCCAGGCCGCCGCCGAGCCGGTACGCGTCGACGTGCACCAGCGCCGGGCCACCGGTGAGCGACGGGTGCACCCGGGCGATGACGAAGGTCGGCGAGGTCACGGCGCCCCGCACACCCAGGGCCTCGCCCAGGCCGCGGGTGAGCGTCGTCTTCCCCGCGCCCAGCTCGCCGGTGAGCAGCACCAGATCGCCGGGGCGCAGCAACGGCGCCAACCGGCGGCCCAACTCCTGCATCTGCTCGGGGGACTTGACGGTTACGCGGGCAGTCGCGGCAGTGGTGCTCATGCCGCAAATGGTACGGCCCGGACGGGGCGGGGGCCCGCGTCCGCGCCCTAGGGCGCTTCCGACGGATCTCCGTGGAGGAAGGAGCGGCGTCTGGTGCGTGCGATCGCAAGGCGCCGGGATGTCTTCATAGCGGAGCTATGGGGACATTTCGGCAA
>NZ_JBIVXW010000020.1:0-129527 GCF_044769405.1 Streptomyces sp. NPDC090442 | reverse complement strand
CGGTTACATTTCGAACCCGGAAGCTAAGCCTTTCAGCGCCGATGGTACTGCAGGGGGGACCCTGTGGGAGAGTAGGACGCCGCCGAACTCCTTTTGAAAGAAGCCTCGTTCTCCGAGTTTTACTCGGGGAGCGAGGCTTCTTTGCGTTGTGCTGCCGGGTGGTAGGTAGGCTCGGGAGATGCGCTACGACCTGATCATTTTCGATAATGACGGTGTCCTGGTGGACAGCGAACCGATCTCCAACGAGATCCTCGCCGGCTACCTCACCGAATTGGGGCACCCGACCACGTACGAGGAGTCGTTGCGGGACTTCATGGGCGGGTCGGTGCAGCGCATTCGCGGCATGGTGCGGGACCGGTCCGGGCGGGCGTTGCCGGCGGACTTCGAGACCGGTTTTCATGCGTTGGTCTTTGAGGAGTTCCGCAGGCGGCTGCAACCGGTACCCGGGGTGGAGGCGGTGCTGGAGAAGCTGGCGGCCGACGGCGTGGCGTACTGCGTCGGATCGTCGGGGAGCCATGAGCGGATACGGGTGGCGTTGACGAAGACCGGGCTGCTGGAGCACTTCGGGGCGGGGCGGCTCTTTTCGTCGCAGGACGTGGGGCGTGGAAAGCCGGCGCCCGATCTGTTTCTGCACGCGGCGAGGGAGATGGGGGTCGCGCCCGGGCGGTGTGCGGTGGTCGAGGACAGTCCGCTGGGGGTACGGGCGGCGGTGGACGCGGGGATGGACGTGTACGGGTTCACGGCGATGACGCCGGCGGCGAAGCTGGCGGAGGCCGGTGCCACCGCGCTGTTCGCCGACATGGCGGAGCTGTCGCAGTTGTTGCAGTAGGTGCGGTAACTGCCGTGGGAGCAGCGGGAATTGGATGTGTGATCCATCTACCCAGCGGTAGCGGTGAGTTCTAGGCTGGCGCGCCATGACGCCCCCTCACATGGTGGGAGCGCGGCTGCGGCACGGCCGGATCGCGCTCGCCCTCAGCTTCTTCGTCCAGGGGGCGGTCTTCGCCCTGCTCGTGACCCGGATACCGGCGGTGCAGGTGCGCTACGGGATCTCGGACGCGCTGCTGCCGGCCTTCCTGGCGGCCGTTCCGGTGCTCGCCGGCGTCGGCAGCGTCGCCACCGAGCACCTGGTGAGGCGGGTGCGGCCCGGCACGGTGTTGCGCAGTGTGCAGCCCGTGGTGTGCCTGGCGCTGCTGGCCGTCGGCGCGGTCGGCTCGCTGGCCCAAGTGGCCGTGGCGCTGGCCGTGTTCGGGCTAATGGTCGGGGCCCTGGACGCGTCGATGAACATGCTCGGGGTGAGCCTCCAACGGGCGTACGGCCGCAGCATCATGCTCGGTTTCCACGCCGCGTACAGCCTCGGCGGGATCGTCGGGGCCTCGCTGGCGTGGGTGGGGGCGCACGGGAAGCTGTCGTTGGTACTGCTGTACGGGCCGGTGGTCGCGGTCTTCGTGCCGTTGTCGGTGGTCATCGGCCGGTGGTTCGTCGACGGGGACGACGGGCGAGTGGCGGGCAGGAGTGGTGAGGCCGGTGGGGCGGCCATCATGGCACCGGTGGCCATGCGGCTGTTGTTGCCGTTGTGCCTGGTGATGGCGTTCGCGTACATCGGGGACTCGACGGTCTCCAACTGGAGCGCGAAGTACCTCCAGGACGTACTGGGGAGCTCCGAGCAGTTGGCGACCGTCCCGTACAACGTCTACATGGTGACGACGTTGCTCGGGCGGGCGGTGGGCGACCTGGGGGTGCGGCGCTTCGGGCCGGTCGCGGTGGTGCGGACCGGGACGGTGGTCGCGGCGGCCGGCTTCGTCGTGGTGGCGACGGCGCCGGGGGCCTGGGTCGGGATGGCGGGCTTCACGTTGCTGGGGCTCGGGCTGTGCGTGATCGTGCCGCAGACGTTCGCGGCGGCCGGGCGGTACGCGGTCGAGCGGCACGGCCCGGGGGCTTCGGACGCGACCATCGCGCGACTGAACATCTTCAACTACGTTGGTTTTCTGATCGGTTCGCCGCTGGTGGGGGTGCTGGGGGACGCCTGGAGCTACCGCGGCGCGATGCTGGTGCCGATGGCCCTGGTCCTGGTGACGTTGGTGTACGCCCGCTCGTTCGGCGCGTCGTCGGCCGGATACGGTGACGACCATGAGCGGCCGCGCACAACTGATGTGGGACGAGGCAGTAACGGGCTATGACTTCGGGCCGGGGCATCCGATGGACCCCGTCCGACTCGCCCTGACGATGCGCCTGGTGGAGGCGTACGGGCTCCACCAGGGTCCGTTGGAGGTGGTGGCCGCCAAGCCGGCGGGTGACTCCACGCTGCGGCTGGTGCACCGGGCCGACTACGTCGAGGCGGTCCGCCGGGCCTCCGCCGACCCGGATTCCGCGGACGTCGCCTACGGGTTGGGGACCACGGACGACCCGGCGTTCCGGGGCATGCACGAGGCGTCGGCGCTGATCGCCGGGCAGTCGGTGGGCGCCGCGGAGGCCGTCTGGCGCGGCGAGGCGGGGCACGCGGTGAACTTCGCGGGCGGGCTGCACCACGCGATGCCCGGGGGCGCGGCGGGCTTCTGCATCTACAACGACGCGGCGCTGGCCGTCGCCCGGCTGTTGGAGCTGGGCGCCGAGCGGGTGGCGTACGTGGACGTGGACGTGCACCACGGCGACGGCGTCCAGGCGGCCTTCTGGGAGGACCCGCGGGTGCTGACGATCTCGCTGCACGAGCATCCGCGGACGCTGTTCCCGCAGACCGGGTGGCCGGAGGAGACCGGCGGCGAGGGCGCCGAGGGCAGCGCGGTGAACGTGGCGCTGCCGGCCGGGACGGGCGACGCGGGCTGGCTGCGGGCCTTTCACGCGGTGGTGCCGGAGCTGTTGGCCGCGTTCCGCCCGCAGGTGCTCGTCACCCAACACGGCGCGGACACCCACTTCGAGGACCCGTTGGCGCACCTGGCGGTGAGCCTGGACGCGCAGCGGGCGGTGGCCGAGTCCTGTCACGCCCTGGCGCACGAGCACGCGGAGGGGCGGTGGGTCGCCCTCGGGGGCGGCGGCTACGAGGTGGTGGAGGTGGTGCCGCGTAGTTGGACGCATCTGGTGGCGATCGCCGGCCACCGGCCGATCGACCCGGCGTCGGAGGTGCCGGAGGAGTGGCGGCACGAAGTCTTCCGCCGGACGCGGCAGTTGGCGCCGCGCCGGATGACGGACGGGCGGGCGCCGCAGTGGCGGGATTTCGTCGACGGCGGCTACGACCCGGCCGACCGGCTCGACCAGGCGGTGTTGGCGACCCGGCGGGCGGTCTTCCCGTCGCACGGGTTGCTGCCGTGAGGCGCGTGGGTGGCTGCGGTGCGGGGCCGGGGGTGCCGTAGGGGAGAGGGGAACGGATCCCGTAGGGGGCGCGAGGTCCCCCTGCGGGGCCACAACGGGGTGGGGGTGGGCGATATTCCGCGGGGGCGGCGCGAGTTGACGTGTCTTGGGGATGCCGCGGGCGTGCCGTGTCCCGAAGGTCGGGAGCGGGCTGTGGGGGTAGCGCGAGCGCGCGGTGGGGCTGGCGCATGAGGGGATGGTGTGGAGCGCCGTGAGCGCCCAGGGGGGGTGGCTCGTGAGGGGATGCCGGGGGGCGCTGTGAGTGCGTAGTGGGGCGGCTCGTCACGATGTTGGGGATGCCGCGAGCGTGCGGTGGGGCGGCCCGTGAGGGCGTCGTGAGGGCAGCGCGAGGTCGGGACGGGGGAGGCACGCGGGTGCCGAGAGGTGGCCGGTGGTGGTCTCGTCGGAGTGGCGGAGGGCCGGGGCTGCCCCGGATGTGTGACTACCGGTGGGTTCGGGCATGCGGTTTCCGGCCAACAGGTCAGCATGGGGCCCGTGTTGGGAACCGGGGCGTTGCGGGCGTATCTGATCGAGGCGCGGCTCGCGGGGACGATCGCGACCACGCGGGAGCAGAGCCTGCGGCGGTACCGGCTGTTCGCGGCCCGCGATCCGCGGGTGCTGCTGGGGCTGGAGCCGGAGCGGGAGTGGTCCTTCGGTGAGGTACTGCGACTGATGGGACGGGAGTGCGGGATTTCGGACGATCCCGCGCACACTTCCGGCCCGGATGTGATCGAACCCGACCGCACCGTCGCCGCGTTGGACGCCTTCGCGGATCGGATCGGCGCGGCCGCCGGGCGTCGGGTCCCGGTGCTGCTGGGCACCGGCCATCCGCACCGGCTGTTGGGCTTCTACGCCGCCCTCGCAGACGCCCTCTCGGCGGCGGGCTGCCCCGTCCTCACCCCGGCGTATGGCCACCGTGTCGACATGGCGACCCGGTTCGGGGTACGTACTCGGGTCCTCGACTACGTACGGGGAGTCGCGCTGATGCGCGAACCCGGCGCGGGGGGCGCGCTGGTCGAGGGGGGCGTGCACACCCATTCTCCCCTGCCGGTGCGGACCGCTCTGGGGGTGGCGGCGGCGTCCTGCGGGCGGCTCCCGGAGTTGGTCATCGGGGACCACGGTTGGGTCTGCGGAGCAGGTCAGCTGGGCATCGAGGCGATCGGACTGGCCGATGCCGACGACCCCGCGCCGTTCGTCGGACGGGCCGAGGGGCGGCTCTCCGTGGTGGTCCCGCTCGACGATGCGGCCCCCTCTGCTCGCTACCGCCCGCTGATCCACTATGTCCTCAATAAGGCATGTCTGTCCCGATAGGCGGCCGTTCGCTGCTCCTCTTCCCCACTCGCATCACCCGCCCCTAATCTGGGGAGTGAACGCATGGCGACGAAGAGTCACCGGAGGGGAAGCCGGTGCCCGTCTTATGCGGAAGGTGCAGGTGTGTGATGGCTGCGGACCAGAGGCCGTTGAACGAGGTTGTGTTTCTGACAGTGGCGGAAGTCGCCACGGTGATGCGAGTGTCGAAGATGACCGTGTACCGCCTGGTGCACAGCGGTCATCTGCCCGCGATCAGGGTGGGACGGTCCTTCCGGGTGCCGGAGCAGGCGGTGCACGACTATCTCCGTGAGTCGTATGTGGGGGTGGAGTCGGCCTGACGCTCGTTCGACGACCCTCGGATTACGCGGTACGGCCGGTGCCGGGTACCCTGGCCCGATGTAGGTAGTGTGGGCTCGGACGCCCCGCACCGAGTGATTCGAAGTGAGCGAGGGTAGTCGTGGGCTCTGTTATCAAGAAGCGGCGCAAGCGGATGGCGAAGAAGAAGCACCGCAAGCTGCTCAAGCGCACCCGCGTCCAGCGTCGTAACAAGAAGTAAGCGACGCTGATCGCGATTTCGCGGCCCCTCACCACCCCAGGGTGGTGAGGGGCCGCGGTGCGTGTGTGGGCCGTATGGACGGTGGTCTGACGCAAATGTCGTCACGGGCATCGCGCGGTCATCACCCGGCAACACCGACCGGATAGCGTGAACAGCACTGCTCGGCGCAGGTGGAAGCCACTGCCAGAAGGAGGGCCGATCTTGGGCAACGTCGTGCTCGTCACGGGCGTCGCACGGCAGCTGGGGGGCCGGTTCGTCCGCCGGATCCAGCGCGATCCGGATGTCGACCGGGTGATCGGGGTCGATGCGGTCGCCCCGGAACACCACCTCGGCGGGGCCGAATTCCTCAAGGCCGACATCCGACATCCGGAGATCGCCCGGGTCCTGGCCGAGACCGGGGTCGACACCGTCGTCCACATGGACATCAACGGCACGGCCCTCAGCGGTCGCGGTGGCCGGGCCTCGGTCAAGGAGACCAACGTCATCGGCACCATGCAGCTGCTCGGTGCCTGCCAGAAGGCCCCGAACGTCCAGCGCCTGGTCGTCAAGTCCAGTACCAGCGTCTACGGTTCCGCGCCCCGCGACCCGGCCGTCTTCACCGAGAACACCCCGCCCAAGTCGCTGCCCAGCGGCGGCTTCGCCAAGGACACCGTGGAGGTCGAGGGGTACGTCCGCGGCTTCGCCCGGCGCCGCCCCGACGTGGCGGTCTGCGTCCTGCGGTTCGCCAACATCCTCGGCCCGTGCGCGGACTCGCCGCTCGCCGAGTACTTCGCGCTGCCCGTCCTGCCGACCGTCCTCGGCTACGACCCGCGGCTGCAGTTCGTCCACGAGGACGACGCGATCGACGTGCTGCGGATCGCCGCCGCCGCGCCGCGCCGCGGCACCCTCAACAGCGGCACGTTCAACATCGCCGGCGACGGCGTGCTGCTGCTCTCGCAGGTCTCCCGGCGCCTGGGACGCCCCACCCTCCCGCTCTTCCTGCCGACCGTGACCTGGGCCGGTACGGTCCTGCGGTCGCTCGGCATCACCGACTTCTCGCCCGAGCAGATCCGGATGCTCACCCACGGGCGGGTCGTCGAGACCACGCAGATGCGCGAGACACTGGGCTTCCACCCCCGCTACACCACGGCGGAGACCTTCGAGGAATTCGCCCGCAGCCGTGGACCCGGGCTGCTGCCGCCCGAGTCCCTCGCCCGCACCGTCGACCGGCTCGCCGGCACGCTCCTCGCGCGCCGCGGCCCGAGCCAGTGAGGAGTTCACCCACGATGGCGGACGCCAAGGTCATTCCCTTCGGCGAGGAGCCCCGGGCCCGCCGCAAGGCCCGGCGGACCGGGCGCACCGGCCGGGGCACGGCGCTGGCGCCCGTCCCGGAGGCCCGCAGCGATCCGGAGCCGCCGCCCGCCGCGCGACCGGCCGGCGGGCGGACGCTGGACGAGCGGATCGCCGGCGGACTCGCCTTCCTGCGCCGGCGGATCACCGGCGACTACGAGGTCGACGACTTCGGCTACGACAAGGAGCTGACCGACCAGGTCCTGATGTCGCTGCTGCGGCCGATCCACGACAAGTACTTCCGGGTCGAGGTGAAGGGGATGGAGCACATCCCCGCCGAGGGCGGCGCGCTGGTCGTCGCCAACCACTCCGGGACGCTGCCGTGGGACGGCCTGATGCTCCAGGTCGCGGTGCACGACAACCACCCGGCACAGCGCCATCTGCGGCTGCTGGCGGCCGACTTGGTGTTCGTCCTGCCGGGGGTCAACGAGCTGGCCCGCAAGGCCGGGCACACCCTGGCCTGCGCCGAGGACGCCCAACGGCTGCTGGAGCGCGGGGAGATCGTCGGGGTGATGCCGGAGGGCTTCAAGGGCATCGGGAAGCCGTTCGCGGACCGCTACAAGCTCCAGCGCTTCGGGCGGGGCGGCTTCGTCTCCACGGCGTTGAAGGCCGGGGTGCCGATCGTGCCGTGCTCGATCGTGGGCGCGGAGGAGATCTACCCGATGGTCGGGAACGCCAAGACGCTGGCGCGGGTGCTGGGGCTGCCGTACTTCCCGGTCACGCCGACGTTCCCGTGGCTGGGGCCGCTGGGCGTGGTGCCGCTGCCGACGAAGTGGACCATCCAGTTCGGCGAGCCGATCTCCACGGACGGCTATTCGCCGGAGGCGGCCGACGACCCGATGCTGATGTTCAACCTGACCGACCAGGTCCGGGAGACCATCCAGCACACCCTCTACAAGCTGCTCGTGCAGCGGCGCTCGGTGTTCTTCTGAGGAAGGTTCGGAAGAACACCGAGCGCCGGAGCGGGGCCGCGGGCCCGGCTACTTGGCCGGGCCGTCGCCGTC
This sequence comes from Streptomyces sp. NPDC090442, assembly GCF_044769405.1. NCBI lineage: Bacteria > Bacillati > Actinomycetota > Actinomycetes > Kitasatosporales > Streptomycetaceae > Streptomyces > Streptomyces sp. NPDC090442. The sequence goes on along the minus strand of NZ_JBIVXW010000020.1, from coordinate 121,985 downwards.
GATGCCCAGGTCGGGCAGGAGCCCGGGCAGCAGCGGCGGGAGGGTGACGTCGGGGCGGCCGATGCCGTCCTTGCCGTGACCGCCGTCGTGCGGCGTGCTGCCGCCCTTGTGGGGCGGGTTGAGCAGACCGTCCGCGGTGCCGCCGAGCAGGCCGTCCTGCTGCGGGGACGGCGAGGCCGAGGGGCGCGGGGCCTGCTGCGCGGTGCCCTGCCCGTCGGACGTGGACCCGCTGCCGGACGGGGACGGGCGACGCGTGTCGCCACCGGTGCCCCCGCCCGCGGGTGTGCCGCGGTGCCGGCCGCGGCCCTCCGGGCCCTGCGGGAGCATCGAGCGCAGCGGACCGACCTCGTCGTCTATGGCGTCGAAGACCGAACTCACCTCGTCCCGCACGTCGGTGAGCTGCACCGGGAGCTTGGCGCGCATCTTCGACCAGGTGTCGCGGTGCGACCTGGTGAACGAATTCAGCGCCTGGATGGGGCCGAGGGAGCCGTCCCGCTCGTATGCCGCGTGCAGCAGGCGGTGCCCCTCGCCGGCGTCGTGGCGGACGCCGGCGAGCGCCCTGCGGATCTCGGCGAGTGCCTCGTGGTCGAGGTGTGCGGACCGGCCGCGCTCCATCAGGCGACGGGCCTCCAGCATCCGGGTGGACGCCTGGTCGAGGAGGAGCTGACCGCGGCCCTCCTCGTCGTCGGTCATGGTGAGCCGGAGGTCCTCCATGCCGCGCTTGAGGCCGTAGAGGGAGTCGCCGGGGAGGGCGTCGGTGCTGGCCGCGGCGACCCCGCTGAAGGCGCCGGCGGCGACGCCGACCGTCAGGCCGCCGGCCGCCAGCCCCTTGGAGAGGCGGGAGCGCGGGCGGAGCCGGCCCAGCGGAGTGGTGGGACGGTGCGCGCCCTTGGGCTCGCGTTGCTCGGGCACCCTGCCGTCACCGGACGTGGCGCCTTCGGCGAAGGCGGCCTCCATCGCGGCGACGAGCTGGGCACGTTGGACAGTCTTGACCTCGGCGGCCATCTCCGGCCTCGGGAGCTCCCCGAGACCGTCGGCGACCGCCAACAGTCGTGCGTCTGCCGGCACTTGGGCCGGATTGTCGACCTGGTCCTCGGCCGCCGCGCCCTTGAGCTCCTGCTCCTCCAGGGCCTGGGCGAAGGCGTTGGCCCGCCGGTGCACCGAGACATTCGCGATCACGGGCGGCACCTCCTCTCGTCATCCCGCTCGACTCCCCGGACTGGCTTTGACTATCCAGACGGGCCGGATGGTTGCACGCCGTCTGTCCGTGGCCACTCGAACGAGTGAGAGGCAGCGGGCATGGCGTGACCGCGTGGAGCCTGCATTCCGCACAACGAGCGGCGCGGCACACGGGTTACGCACTCACGATGATCTGACCGTCAGGGCATGACCGGTCACCAACGGTGAGTGGCGGGCGGGGTGTTGGGGATGTCGGGGAGGTCCGGCCATCGTCGTGCGTCAGCGGGCGTCTTCGGGGAGGAGCCGTGCCAGGGTGCGGACGGCCCGGTACTGGAGGGTCTTGATGGCGCCCTCGTTCTTGCCCATGACGCGGGCGGTCTCGGCGACCGAGAGGCCCTGGAGGAACCGCAGGGTGACGCATTCCTGCTGTTGGGGGTTGAGCTTGCGGACCGCCTCCAACAGGGCGGCGTTGGAGAGGGATTCGAGGACCGAGTCCTCGGGGCTGCGCTCGACCTCGTTGGCGTCGAGCATCTCTCCGGTGGTGACTTCCAGGCGGAAGCGGGAGGACTTGAAGTGGTCGGCGACGAGGTTGCGGGCGATGGTCACCAGCCAGGCGCCGAAGTCGCGGCCCTGCCAGGTGAACGTGCCGATGCGGCGCAGGGCGCGGAGGAAGGTCTCACTGGTGAGGTCCTCGGCCGTGGCGCGGCCGCCCACGCGGTAGTAGATGTAGCGGTACACCGTGTCGGCGTACTGGTCGTAGAGCCGGCCGAAGGCGTCGGCCTCGCCGGCCTGGGCGCGTTCGACGAGGTCCATCATGCGACGGCTGTCGCTGTCCGCGGGGCGTCGCGCGGTGGCGGTGCCGGCCCGGCGGCTCCTGCCGGCGGTGGCGGCCTTGCCGACCGTAGCGCTCCCGTCGGCCAGCGCGTAGCAGGGGCCGGTGGGCACGGCTGTGGCGAATGCGGGGACGGCGTACGCGGTGGGGACAAAACTGCGCAGGTGGTCGACGAGCGTCGTACGCAGCGTAGCCAGGCCCGAGGCGTCAACCCCGACGTGTGGGTACACGGGACTCCCAGAGGCAGAGCTTCCATCACGTGCAGTGCGGGACCGTTCACTCGTCGTAGGGACGTGTGGGTTCCGGATTGCGTCTGAGGAGAATAACGCTTCGTACAGGCAGCGCTACACCCAGTTGCTCAAATCATCGATTACTTACGGTCCGTGTCCGATTGGTGGCGCATCAAGTATCGATTACTGAGCAACTATTGATCGGAAGGGAGCGCAATCTGCCTGGTTGAAGGGCGTGTTGTGGTTAACCGCCAGGAAAGGGACTGACGGGGCACCGGCGGGGGTAGCCAGTGCGGATGGTCCGCCGCCGGGCCCGGTGATCAAGGACGGTCAGCGGCGGCGGCGCTGGAGGGCCACGGCGGCGGCCGCGCCGCCCGCGAGCGCGCCCACCCCGGCGGCCGCCGGGATGCCGATCCGCACCGCCTTGCGGCCCGTTCGGTAGTCGCGCACCCGCCAGCCGTGCTCCCGGGCGTGCTTGTGCAGCCGGGTGTCGGGGTTGATCGCGTAGGGGTGGCCGACGAGCGAGAGCATCGGGATGTCGTTGGCCGAATCGCTGTACGCGGCGCAGTGCGAGAGGTCGAGGTGCTCGGCGGCGGCCAGCGCGCGGACCGCCTCGGCCTTGGCCGGTCCGTGCAGCGGCTCGCCCACCAACTTGCCGGTGTAGACGCCGCCGACGGACTCGGCGACGGTGCCCAGCGCGCCGGTCAGGCCCAGCCGGCGGGCGATGATCGTCGCGGTCTCCACGGGTGCGGCGGTCACCAACCACACCTTCTGGCCGGCGTCGAGGTGCGCCTGGGCGAGCGCGCGGGTGCCGGGCCAGACGCGCTCGGCCATGTACTCGTCGTAGATCTCCTCGCCGATGCTCATGAGTTCGGCGACGCGGTGGCCCTGGACGATGGAGAGCGCGCGGTTGCGGACGTCCGCCATGTCCTCGGAGTTCTCGCCGGCCAGCCGGAAGTAGACCTGCTGGAAGGCGAAGCGGGCCAGGTCGCGCTTGTGGAAGAAGTGCCGCTTGTACAGGCCGCGGCCGAAGTGGAAGAGGGCGGCGCCCTGCATGATCGTGTTGTCGAGGTCGAAGAAGGCGGCCGCGCTGGCGTCGCCGACGACCGGGAACTCCGGCTCGGCCGGCTCCTCGACGGGCGGCGCCTCCTGCGACGACTTCCGGGCGGCCTCGGCCGCGGCCTCGCCGGCCAGCACGCTGCGTGCGGTGGCGGGTCGTCTGCGGCGGGTGAACCACCCCGTGGGGAAGAGTGCCCCGGCGGGGCTCCGATCAGGGCGATGGGCGGGCGACGGGCGGGCCATGCGGCTAGCGTAGCCAGTTTGTTCGGTGCAGCCGGTTACGGGCGCGTGTCCGGAGGCACCGGGGCGCCCGACGGTTGCGTTACGGCCAACCGCGGGGCCCGCGGGCAGGGGGGAGCGCCGCGGGGCGGGGTGCTCAGGCGCCCAGTGCGGTGCGCAGTCGCTGGGGGTCGACCCGCCAGAAGTCGTGCTGGGCGCCGTCGACGAGGACGACCGGAATTTGCTCCCAGTACTTGCGGTGCAGTTCGGCGTCCTCGGTGATGTCCTTCTTCTCCCAGGACGCACCGGTCTCCGCGCAGACCTTCTCGATCACCGCCTGGGCGTCGTCGCAGAGGTGGCAGCCCGGCTTCCCGACCAGGGTGACCATCCGGTCGGCGGGGCTCTTACGGGGGGTGCGGCTGAACAAGGGGGCCATGGGGTCATTGTGCCGGTTCGCGGAGGGAGCTCCGGGGCGGTCGTTTCGCTTACCATCGATGGGCGATTTGCAGGTTTCCGGGGGCATAGCGGTGAGGAGTGAGGGCGCGTGCTCCCGTCTGTCCTGCCGCGAATCACCGGTGGCGCGCGCGAACGGTGTGACGGGGGAGTTGGTTCCGCGGGCCCCTGTAAAAGCTGCGTGAGCCCCATCACTTTGCCCGGACAAAGCGGACACCATCTTTGTGCACGCGTTCACAAAGACATAGCCTGCAAGAGACAGGGCGGTCGGGTTGCTGACGGCCGCCCGCAGCCCCGCTCTACCCGCAGGAGCACCGTGGCAACTGGCCGAACTCACCGACCGGCGACCCGAAGCCGAGGCATCCCCGAGGCCACCGTCGCCCGGCTACCGCTGTATCTGCGTGCACTGACCGCGCTCTCCGAGCGCTCGGTCCCCACGGTGTCCTCCGAGGAGCTCGCGGCCGCGGCGGGAGTCAACTCCGCGAAGCTGCGCAAGGACTTCTCCTACCTCGGCTCCTACGGGACCCGCGGCGTCGGCTACGACGTGGAGTACCTCGTGTACCAGATCTCGCGGGAGCTCGGCCTCACCCAGGACTGGCCCGTGGTCATCGTCGGCATCGGTAACCTCGGCGCCGCGCTCGCCAACTACGGCGGCTTCGCCTCCCGCGGCTTCCGGGTCGCCGCGCTGATCGACGCCGATCCGGCGATGGCCGGCAAGCCGGTCGCGGGCATCCCGGTCCAGCACACCGACGAGCTGGAGCAGATCATCCAGGACAACGGCGTCTCGATCGGCGTGATCGCCACGCCGGCCGGCGCCGCCCAGCAGGTCTGCGAGCGCCTCGTCGCCGCCGGTGTCACCTCGATCCTCAACTTCGCGCCGACCGTGCTCTCCGTCCCCGACGGGGTGGACGTCCGCAAGGTCGACCTGTCCATAGAGCTGCAGATCCTCGCCTTCCACGAGCAGCGCAAGGCGGGCGAGGAGACCGGCGCGGGCGCCCCCGAGGGTGCCCCGGCGGCGTCCCCGGCCTCCGCCGCGGCCGTCGCGACCGAACGCAAGGGACCCGACGGGGACGTCCCCGCCGTGATGCCGGCATGAGTCTCCTGGTCGTCGGACTGAGCCATCGCAGCGCGCCGGTGAGCGTGCTGGAGCGGGCCGCGCTCGCCCCGGAGAGCCGCGGCAAGCTGCTCCAGGACGTGGTGTCGGCGGAGCCGGCCACCGAGTCCGCGGCGCTCTCCACCTGCAACCGCATCGAGCTCTACGCGGACGTGGACAAGTTCCACGCCGGCGTCGCCGAGCTGTCCACCCTCCTGGCCCGCCACTGCGGCGTCGGACTGGAGGAGCTGACCCCGCACCTCTACGTCCACTACGAGGACCGCGCCGTCCACCACCTCTTCTCGGTGGCCTGCGGCCTGGACTCCATGGTGGTCGGCGAGGGCCAGATCCTCGGCCAGATCAAGGACGCGCTGGCCGTCGCCCAGGAACAGCACACCGCCGGGCGGCTGCTCAACGACCTCTTCCAGCAGGCCCTGCGGGTCGGCAAGCGCGCGCACAGCGAGACCGGGATCGACAAGGCCGGCCAGTCGCTGGTCACCTTCGGCCTGGAGCAGCTCGCCGGTGGCGCGGACGTCGCCGGCTGGGCGCGGGGCAAGCGGGCGTTGGTGATCGGCGCCGGCTCGATGTCGTCGCTGGCCGCCACCACCCTCGCCCGCAACGGCGTCGGCGAACTGGCCGTCGCCAACCGGACGGTGGCCCGCGCCGAGCGGCTGGTGCAGATCCTCACCGAGCCTGGTGGGCCGGGCGCCGGCACCGGGCTGGCCGCCCGCGCGATCGCGATGGACGCCGTCGCGGCGGAGCTGGCCGAGGCCGAGATCGTCGTCTCCTGTACCGGCGCGTCCGGACTGGTGCTGACCGGTGAGGCGATCGCCGCCGCGCTGGCCGGGCGCACGGGGCTGCTGGCGCTGCTCGACCTCGCCATGCCGCGCGACATCGACGCGGCGGTGCACGGGATCGACGGGGCGCGCCTGGTCGACATCGAGACGCTGGCCGAGGCGTCCGCCGACGCCCCGATGGCCGCCGACGTGGACCGGGTCCGCGGCATCGTCGCCGAAGAGGTCGCCGCGTTCGGCGCCGCCCAGCGGGCCGCGCACATCACCCCCACCGTGGTCGCCCTGCGCACCATGGCCGCGGACGTCGTCAGCAGCGAGATGGGCCGGCTGGAGGGCCGCCTGCCCGACCTCGACGACAAGCAGCGCGCGGAGATCACCCAGACCGTCCGGCGGGTCGTCGACAAGCTGTTGCACGCGCCCACCGTGCGGGTCAAGCAGCTTGCCAGCGAGCCCGGCGGCGCCGGGTACGCGGACGCGCTGCGGGAACTGTTCGACCTCGACCCGCAGACGGTCGCCGCCGTCAGCAGGGCCGACACCCGGGCCGACCGGCCCGAAGCAGCACGGGAGCGGGCATGACCGACAGTACGAGAAGCACCCTGCGCCTGGGCACCCGGCGCAGCAGGCTGGCCATGGCCCAATCCGGGCTGGTGGCCGAGGCGGTGCGCGCGCTGACCGGCCGCCCCGTCGAACTGGTGGAGATCACCACCTACGGCGACACCTCCCGCGAGCACCTGGCGCAGATCGGCGGCACCGGCGTCTTCGTCTCCGCGCTGCGCGACGCGCTGCTGGCCGACGAGATCGACTTCGCCGTCCACTCGCTCAAGGACCTGCCGACCGCGCAGCCCGCGGAGTTGGCGCTGGCCGCCATACCCGTGCGCGAGGACCCCCGGGACGCGCTGGTCGCGCGGGACGGGCTCACCTTCGAGGAGCTGCCCGACGGCGCCCGGGTGGGCACCGGCTCGCCCCGGCGGATGGCGCAGCTCAACGCCTGGGCCAAGGTCCTGGGCAAGCGCATCGAGACCGTCCCGGTCCGGGGCAACGTCGACACCCGGATCGGCTTCGTCGAGAACGGTGAGTTGGACGCGGTCGTGCTGGCCGCCGCCGGCCTCACCCGGATCGGCCGGATCGACGAGGCGACGCAACTGCTGTCGCCCGACGTGGTTTTGCCCGCCCCCGGCCAGGGGGCACTGGCGATCGAGGTCGCCGCGACACATGCGGACCTCATCGCCGCGCTCGCCGAGCTCGACGACCCGGCAACCCGGGCCGCCGTGACGGCCGAGCGCTCCCTGCTCGCCGCCCTGGAGGCCGGCTGCTCCGCCCCCGTGGCGGCGCTGGCCGACGTCCAGGCTGACGAGCAGGCTGTCACCGAAATGCACCTGCGCGGTGTCGTCGGCACGACCGACGGCAGCACGCTGGTGCAGCTGTCCACCACCGGGCACGTACCTGCCTCTCTTGACGATGAATCGATCCCGCTCGCCATGGGCCGGGAACTCGCCGTCGAGATGCTCGCTAAGGGTGCGGCCGGTCTTATGGGGGAGCGAGCACTTTGAACCCCACCGCCCCAAACCACTCCGCCTCCGGTCAGGTCACCTTCCTGGGTGCCGGGCCGGGAGACCCGGGCCTGCTGACGCTGCGCGCGGTGGAGGCACTGGCCTCCGCCGACGTCCTCGTCGCCGACCCGCAGGTCCTGGACGTCGTGCGTGTGCATGCACGCGCGCAGGTGGACACCCCGTTGCAGGCGTCTGCTGACGAGGCGTCAATCCCCGGCAGTCCCACCGGCGTTTCAGCCCTTCGGGACACCGCCAATCTTGTCATGGCGGCCGCGCGCGCCGGCAAGCGGGTCGTCCGTGCGGTGACCGGCGACCCCGGGCTCGACGGCGATGTCGCCGAGGAGATGCTGGCCTGCGCCGCCGAGGGCATCGTCTTCGAGGTCGTGCCCGGCATCGCCGCCGCGGTCGGCGTGCCCGCCTACGCCGGGGTGCCGCTGCGCGACGCCGAGGGCACCGACGTGCGCTTCATCGACGCCCGCAGCGCCGACGAGCGCTGCTGGACCGAGCTGGGCACCAGCGACGCCACCGCGGTGGTCTCCACCAGCCTGGACTCGGTGGCCGCGGCCGCCGGTGAACTGGTGGCCGCCGGCCGCAAGCCGGACACCCCGATGACCGTCACGGTCGCCGGCACCACCACCCGGCAGCGCACCTGGACCGCCACGCTGGGCACCGTCGCCCAGGTCCTCAAGGCCGCCAAGGTGCTGCCGTCGCCGGACGGCGGGCAGCCCGTCATAGCCGTGGTCGGCGAGCGCAGCGCCGCCGCCCAGCGCGACCAGCTCTCGTGGTTCGAGAACAAGCCGCTGTTCGGCTGGCGGGTGCTGGTCCCGCGGACCAAGGAGCAGGCCGCCTCGCTCTCCGACCAGTTGGTCTCCTACGGCGCGGTGCCGCACGAGGTCCCGACCATCGCCGTCGAACCGCCGCGCACCCCGCAGCAGATGGAGCGCGCGGTCAAGGGCCTGGTCACCGGCCGCTACGAGTGGATCGCCTTCACCTCGGTCAACGCCGTCAAGGCCGTCCGGGAGAAGTTCGAGGAATACGGGCTGGACGCCCGGGCGTTCGCCGGCATCAAGGTCGCGGCGGTCGGCGAGCAGACCGCCAAGGCGCTGGTCGCCTTCGGCGTGAAGCCCGACCTGGTGCCGTCCGGCGAGCAGTCCGCGGCCGGCCTGTTGGAGGACTGGCCGCCCTACGACCCGGTCTTCGACCCGATCGACCGGGTCTTCCTGCCGCGCGCCGACATCGCCACCGAGACCCTGGTGGCCGGCCTGATCGAGCTGGGCTGGGAGGTCGACGACGTCACCGCCTACCGGACCGTGCGCGCCTCGCCGCCGCCGGCCGAGACCCGCGAGGCGATCAAGGGCGGCGGCTTCGACGCGGTCCTGTTCACCTCGTCCTCGACCGTGCGGAACCTCGTCGGCATCGCCGGCAAGCCGCACAACGTGACCGTGATCGCCTGCATCGGTCCGGCCACCGCCAAGACCGCCGAGGAGCACGGGCTGCGGGTCGACGTGATGTCGCCCGAGCCGTCGGTGCACAAGCTGGCCGAGGCGCTCGCGGACTTCGGCGCGGCACGCCGCGACGCCGCGGTCGAGGCCGGGGACCCGGTCACCCGCCCCAGCGAGCGGCGGCCGGGCTCGCGCCGGCGGGCCCGTAGCTGAGCGGGATCCGGCACGCCGCGCAGGGGCGCCTCCGTTTGGGGGCGCCCCTCGCGCGTGCCCGCTCCGCCGCCCCGGACGGCCGACGTTCCGTCGGCAAAGGCGGGTGCGGGGCGGGCGTAGCGTGGAGGGCATGACGAAGTACGGAAGCTATCCGGGGGCGCGGCCGCGCCGGCTGCGCACCACCCCCGTCATGCGGCGGATGGTCGCGGAGCACCGCCTGCATCCGGCCGACCTGATCCTCCCGGCCTTCGTGCGCGAGGGCATCGCCGAGCCGGTGCCGCTCGCCGCCATGCCGGGCGTCGTCCAGCACACCCGGGACACCCTGCGCAAGGCCGCGGTCGAGGCGGTCGAGGCCGGGGTCTCCGGGATCATGCTGTTCGGCGTGCCCGAGGACGCCAAGAAGGACGCGGTGGGCACGGCGGGCACCGACCCGGACGGCATCCTCCAGGTCGCCCTCCGGGACGTGCGGGCCGAGGTCGGCGACGACCTGGTGATCATGTCGGACCTGTGCCTGGACGAGTTCACCGACCACGGCCACTGCGGGGTGCTGGACGCCCAGGGGCGGGTCGACAACGACGCGACCCTGGAGCGGTACGCCGAGATGGCGCAGGTCCAGGCCGACGCCGGCGCCCACGTGGTGGGTCCCAGCGGCATGATGGACGGTCAGGTCGGCGTCATCCGGGACGCGTTGGACCAGACCGGCCACGAGGACGTGTCGATCCTCGCCTACGCCGTGAAGTACTCCTCGGCGTTCTACGGCCCGTTCCGCGAGGCGGTCGGCTCGTCGCTGCAGGGCGACCGGAAGACCTACCAGCAGGACCCGGCCAACCTCCGGGAGTCGCTGCGGGAGTTGGCGCTCGACCTCGACGAGGGCGCTGACATGGTCATGGTCAAGCCGGCGCTGCCCTACCTCGACGTGCTGGCGAAGATCGCGGACGAGGCGGACGTGCCGGTCGCCGCGTACCAGATCTCCGGCGAGTACGCGATGGTCGAGGCGGCCGCCGAGAAGGGCTGGATCGACCGCGACAAGGCGATCCTGGAGACCCTGACCGGCATCAAGCGGGCCGGCGCCCAGACGATCCTCACCTACTGGGCGACGGAGGTCGCGCGGAAGCTGCGCTGACCGGCGACGACGCGAAGGGGCCCCGGGCGCCGCAACGGGATTGCGGCGCCCGGGGCTTCGTCATACCGGCCGACGTCTCACCACACCAGGGCGTCGGCCGGGTTGGTCTGCCAGTAGGTGACGAAGGCCGAACTGTCCACGTACACGCCGCCCTTGGGCAGCTTCGGGCGGGCCCAGCCGCCCACGCTGCCGTCCATCGCGCGGTTGGAGAACAGCACGCCCAGCCTGTGCGCCTGGTACCCGTGGGTGCCCTCCGGCGACTCGGTGCCGATGGCGGCGTACGCGCTCTGGCCCGGCTCCAGGGTGACGACGGCCTGCGGGACGCTGTCCTGGAGCACGAAGGTGGCGGCCTGGGCGTCGTCGAAGCGCAGGACGGGCGCGCCGTACGCGTAACAGGGCTTGCTGCCGGTGTTGGTGGCGGTGAGCAGCAGGTGGTTGAGCGGGCGGTTCACCTTCTGGACGGTGACCTTGGTGGTGGCGGCGGTGCAGGTGACCGGCTTGGCCGGGGCCTTGGCGGCGGCGGTGGCGGTGGCCGGGGCGGAGGCCAGCGCGCCGAGGGCCAGCGTGGCGGTCAGGGCCGCGGCGGCGGCCGTGGCGCGGGTGGAGCGGCGGCGGAGGCGGGTCAGCATGGGGTGGGGTTCCTTTCTCGGGGGCCCGTGTGGGCCGTTGAACGGTCTTCGGCGGGCCGGGTGCGGTGGGCGAAGTGGAGTGCCGGTGCCGGGTGTTGGTGGCGCCGGGCGTTACTGGAGCGCGTCGGCCGCGCTGGTCAGCCAGTAGGTGACCCGCAGCGCATTGTCGATGTGCACGCCGCCGGCCTGGAGTGCGGCGTCGGCCATCTTGTCGTTGTCCTGGAAGCCGACCTTCAGGTGCCGTGCGGTGTAGCCCCCGCCGCCGCTGCCGTCGCCGGCGGAGAGGATGATGCCCGCATAGCCCTTCGCGCCCGGCTTGAGCGAGGTGACGGCCTGGGGCTTGCTGTCCTCCATGACCGGCGGCACGGACTGCGCCCCCTCGAACTGGACGATCGGGTAGCCCATCAGGTCGCACATCGCGGAGCCGGTGTTGGTGACCGTCAGGAGCATGTGGTTGAGCGGGCGCGGCGCCAGGGTGGCGGTGACCTTGGTGTTGGTGGCGGTGCAGGGGACGCGGTGGGCCGGGTCGTAGGGGTCGGAGGCCGCCGGGTGCCGCTTGCCGGAGGACGCCGTCGAGCCGCCGCCGGTGGTGGATCCGGAGTGCGATCCGGAGGAAGAACCGGAAGCGGAACCGGAGGAGTTCGAGTTCGAGGCGCTCGGCTCCGGCGCTGCGCCCGGGGAGGCGGCGGCGGACGCGGTGGCGTTCGCCGTGGCGGAGCCCTCGTTCCGTACGCCCGAGCCGTTGTCGGGGCCGCAGGCCGTGAGCGAGAGCGCGGCGAGCGCGAGGGTGGCGGCGGCGAACAGGCGGGTGCGGGGTCGGCGGAGGACCGGGGAGCGCATGGCTGGATCTCGCTATCTGTGCGGCGGGTTGGACGTGGCTGACGGGCCGGCCGGGCGTGGCCGACCGGACCGGTTGGGCCGGCTGGGCTGTCGTGATCTGCTGGTGGGGTGCGCGGCCGGTGACCGGGTGACCGGGGGACGCGCGGCGCTCGACCCGTTCGAGGGGAGCGGCGTGCTTGGATGGCCCCAGCTTGCGGCCCGTTGTGTCCCAGCCGCCAGCGCCGCCCGGAAACCCGGGACGCTGGAACGCTCAAACCGGATCTGACCTGGGAGAATGGGGGCCGCATGGAATGGCTGGTTGGAACGGCGGGGGGACGGAGGAGCACGTGGGGGCGGGGGATCTCACCGCATTGCTGCGGGAGTTGAAGGAGCGGTCGGGGCTGAGCTACGGGGTGCTCGCCAAGCGGCTGCACCTGAGCACGTCGACGCTGCACCGGTATGTCAACGGGACCGCGGTGCCGACCGAGTTCGCACCGGTCGAGCGGCTGGCGCGGCTGTGCCGGGCGACGCCGGAGGAACTGGTGGAGGTCCACCGACGGTGGATCGTGGCCGACGCGGCCCGGGGGCGCCGGACCGCGGACCCCGCAGCACAGAAAACGGAACCGGAACCGGAGCGCGAACCGGACCCGGAGCAACCGGAATCGGAGCAGCCCGAGCCGGAGCAACCGCTACCGGTGCAACAGCCGGCACCGGAAGGGAAGTCGGGACCCCCACCGGCCACGACGAGCCCATCGGCCCCCTCGACCCCACATCCCCTCTCCACCCCTCGCATTCCCCGCATTCCCCGCATTCCCCGCGCGCGCCGCCTGGCCGCCGTCGTCGGCGTGGGCGTGGCCCTGGCCCTCGGCGCCACCGCCCTCGCCGTGCAAGGCGGCTCGGGGACGTCGGGGACGTCAGGGACGGCCGCCGAGGCATCGCCCGACGGCGCCGGCCGGCCCGCGACCGGGACACCGGGAGCCGGCGGCCCGGAGCATCCCCCGAGCGGCACGGCCGGAACGGGCGCCAAGGGGCGCGGCACCGACGGGCCGGGCACCGACGACGCGAACGGCAGCGGGGCCGACGGCAAGGGCACCGGGGACACCGCCTCCCCCGGCGCGACCGCCCCCGGCGGCGGCCGGCCGGCCACCGGCACCCCGCTGACCGTCTCCACCCAGCCGCAGTTCTGGGACAGCCCCTGCGGCCACCCCTACCTCCTCGACCGCGCCCCGTCCGCCCTCACGCCCCCGCCCAACGAACAGGACGCCCCCGGCTGGGTGTCGGTCTACAAGGCGGTGTCCGCCGGCGAGCAGACCGTGCGGCTGATCGTCCAGGGCACCGGCGAGGACACCGTCGTCCTGGAGTCCCTGCACGTCCGCGTCGTCGGCAGCGACGCCCCGCTCGCCTGGAACGACTACGCGATGGGGTACGTCGGGGTGGGCTGCGGCGGCGATGTGCCCAAGCACTCCTTCGACACGAACCTCGACGCCTCGGTGCCCCGCCTGACCCCGTCGTCGGACGCGAAGGACGACTTCCCGTACACGGTCAGCGCGCACGACCCGGAGACCTTCTACGTCAACGCGACCGTCAGGGACCACCACGTGCGCTGGTACCTGGAGTTGACCTGGTCCAGCGGCGGGCGGCGCGGGACGATGACCATCGGCGACACCGGGCAGCCGTTCCGCACCAGCGGCGACCAGGGGCGGCCGCAGTACGGGTACTCGCTCGACAAGAAGGCGTGGGTGCGGATCCGGCGCGGGCCGGACGGATCGGTCACCGAGCTCCCGGACGGCGCGTGAACGCCCGGGCCCCGTACCGCGAAGTGCGGTACGGGGCCCGGGCGTTGCGTTGCGGGCGCCTACAGCCGCTCGGGGGTGCGGATGCCCAGCAGTGCCATGCCCTTGTGCAGGGTGCGGGCGGTCAGGTCGCAGAGGAAGAGGCGGTTCTCCACCTGCTGCGGGGTGTCCGCCTTCAGCACCGGGCACTGGTCGTAGAAGGTCGTGTAGAGCGACGCGAGCTGGTAGAGGTACGCGGCCAGCTTGTGCGGGGCGTACTCCGCCGCGGCCTCGGCGACGGTGTCGCCGAACGCGTCCAGGTGCAGGCCCAACGCCCGCTCCGCCGGGGCCAGTTCGAGCTCCGGGTGGGCGGTCGGCCGGGTCTCGCCGGCCTTGCGCAGGATCGACTGGATGCGCGCGTAGGCGTACTGGAGGTAGACGGAGGTGTCGCCGTTGAGCGAGACCATCTGGTCCAGGTCGAACTTGTAGTCGCGGCTCGGCGACGTGGACAGGTCCGCGTACTTCACCGCGCCGATGCCGACCTGCGCGGCCCGCTCCTGGATCTCGTCCTCGGTGAGGTCCAGCGCCTTCTCACGCACCACCTCGGCGGCGCGCTGGACGGCCTCGTCGAGCAGGTCCTGCAGCCGCACCGTCTCGCCCTCACGGGTCTTGAACGGCTTGCCGTCCGCGCCGAGCACCGTGCCGTAGCCCATGTTGTGGGCCTTGGTGCGGTCGTTCAGCCAGCCCGCCCGGCGGGCCGTCTCGAAGACCATCCGGAAGTGCAGCGACTGGCGGACGTCCACGACGTAGAGCAGCGTGGTGGCGTCGAGGTCGAAGACGCGGTTGCGGATCGCGGAGAGGTCGCTGGCCGCGTAGCCGAAGCCGCCGTCCGCCTTCTGCACGATCAGCGGGACCGGCTTGTCGTCCTTGCCCTTGATCTCGTCGAAGAAGACGACCAGCGCGCCCTCGGAGCGCACGGCGACGCCGGACTCCTCCAGCAGCCGCGCGGTCTCGGCCATCATCGCGTTGTACGCGGACTCGCCGACGATCTCCTCGTCGCGGATCTCCATGTCCAACTTCTCGAAGACCGAGTAGAAGTAGACCTTCGACTCGTCCACGAACCGCTGCCACAGGGCGAGGGTCTGCTCGTCGCCGGACTGCAGCGCGACGACCCGCTTGCGCGCCCGCTCCTTGAACTCCGCGTCGGCGTCGAAGACCGCGCGGGACGCCTTGTAGACGCGGTTGAGGTTGCTCATCGCCTGGTCGCCGTCGGTGTCGGCGGCCGGCGCGAGCTGCTCCGGGTTCTCGATCAGGTACTGGATGAGCATGCCGAACTGCGTGCCCCAGTCGCCGATGTGGTGGCGGCCGATGGTCTTCTCGCCGGTGAAGTCCAGCATGTTGCGCAGGGCGTCGCCGATCACCGCCGACCGCAGGTGGCCGACGTGCATCTCCTTGGCGACGTTGGGCTGCGCGTAGTCGATGACCGTGGTGCCGGTGGTGGCCGCGCGCGGCACGCCGAGCCGGTCGTCGGCGGCGCGCTCGGCGAGCGTGGTGGTGATCGCCGAGTCCGCGACGGTGATGTTGAGGAAGCCCGGGCCGGAGACCTCGACCTCCGCCAGGACGTCGTCGGAGCCGAGCCCCTCGACGACCTTGCCGGCCAGCTCCCGGGGGTTGCCCCCCAGCTTCTTGGCCAGCGCGAGCAGCCCGTTGGCCTGGAAGTCGGCCCGGTCGCTACGTCGCAGCAGCGGGTCCGCGGCGCCGGCCTCCGGCAGGGCTGCCGAGAGGGCGTCCGCGACGCGCTGGTTGACCGTAGCTGACAGGGAGGTGACCGAGGCCATTGAGCTGCCGTTCCGTTGGGGTGGAAAGGGTTTGCCCCGAGTATCCCACGGCACCACCACTGAATTTCCGGGCGGCGGGCGTCTGGGACAATGGGCGGCGTCAGGCTTGTCCGTCCGGACCGTTCCGCCCGCGCCGCGGGTGACGGAGCGCGGCACCGGAGGGCGCGAGTGGGCGCATCGGAAAGCCACCGGGAAGAGCACCAGGAAGAGGAAGGGCCGATCGTGGCTCAGCAGAGCACCGAGACCGACTGGGTCTCCAGGTTCGCGGACGAGGTCATTGCCGAGGCGGAGCGCCGCGCCCCCGGCAAACCGGTCGTCGTCGCCTCGGGCCTGAGCCCGTCCGGCCCGATCCACCTCGGCAACCTCCGCGAGGTGATGACCCCGCACCTGGTCGCCGACGAGATCCGCCGCCGCGGCCACGCCTGCGTGCACATCCTGAGCTGGGACGACTACGACCGGTACCGCAAGGTCCCGGCCGGCGTCGACCCGTCCTGGGAGGAGCACATCGGCAAGCCGCTGACCGCGGTGCCGGCCCCGCCCGGCAGCACCCACGCCAACTGGGCCGAGCACTTCCGGGCCGCCATGGAGGAGGCGTTGGCGGAGCTGGGCGTGACCTACCGCGGCGTCAGCCAGACCGCGCAGTACACCTCCGGCGCCTACCGCGAGCAGGTCCTGCACGCGATGAAGCACCGCAACGAGATCGACGCCGTCCTGGACCGCTACCGCACCAAGGACAAGGCGACCGGCAAGCCGAAGAAGCAGCAGAAGCCGGTCGACGAGGCCGAGTTGGAGGCGGCCGAGGGCTCCGGCGCGGCCACCGAGGACGACGGCAGCGCCGGCGGCGCGGGCTACTACCCGTACAAGCCCTACTGCACGGTCTGCAACAAGGACTTCACCAAGGTCATCGGCTACGACGACGCGACCACCGACCTGACCTACGAGTGCGTCGCCTGCGGCCACTCCGAGACCGTGGCGCTGCGCGAGTTCGACCACGGCAAGCTGGTCTGGAAGGTCGACTGGCCGATGCGCTGGGCCTACGAGGGCGTGATCTTCGAGCCGTCCGGCGTGGACCACTCCTCGCCCGGCTCGTCGTTCGTCGTCGGCGGCCAGATCGTCCGCGAGGTGTTCGGCGGCGACCAGCCGATCGGCCCGATGTACGCCTTCGTCGGCATCAGCGGCATGGCGAAGATGTCCTCGTCCAAGGGCGGGGTGCCCACCCCGGGTGACGCGCTGCAGATCATGGAGGCGCCGCTGCTGCGCTGGCTGTACGCCCGCCGCAGGCCCAACCAGTCCTTCAAGATCGCCTTCGACCAGGAGATCCAGCGGCTCTATGACGAGTGGGACAAGCTGGTCGCCAAGGTCGCCGACGGCACCGCGCAGCCCGCGGACGCCGCGGCGCACGCCCGGGCGATCGGCACCGCCGCCGGTGAACTGCCGCGCACGCCGCGCCCGTTGCCGTACCGCACGCTGGCCTCCGTCGCGGACATCACCGCGGGCCACGACGAGCAGACCCTGCGCATCCTGAGCGAGCTGGACCCGGAGCACCCGGTCGCGTCCCTGGACGAGACCCGGCCGCGGCTCGACAAGGCGGAGCACTGGATCGCCACCCAGGTCCCCGCCGACCAGCGCAC
Organism: Streptomyces sp. NPDC090442; assembly: GCF_044769405.1. Lineage (NCBI taxonomy): Bacteria > Bacillati > Actinomycetota > Actinomycetes > Kitasatosporales > Streptomycetaceae > Streptomyces > Streptomyces sp. NPDC090442. The sequence continues at coordinate 105,109 of NZ_JBIVXW010000020.1, read as the reverse complement.
CGTCGTCCGCGCGGAGCCGGACGCCGAACTGCTGGCCTCCCTGGACGACCAGTCCCGCGGCGCGCTGCGGCTGCTGCTGGAGGGCCTGGACGACCACTGGTCGCTGGACGGCCTGACCACGTTGGTCTACGGCGTCCCGAAGGTCCAGGCGGGCCTCACCCCGGAGGCCAAGCCGACCCCGGAGCTGAAGGTCGCCCAGCGCGCCTTCTTCGCCCTGCTCTACAACCTCCTGGTCGGCCGCGACACCGGCCCCCGGCTGCCCACGCTGCTGCTCGCGGTGGGCGCGGACCGGGTCCGCACGCTGCTGGGCGGCTGAGCGGAGGAGAGCGACGGCGTCGGCTCCTCCTTGAGAGCGAGAACGGGTTCGGCCCCGGGAACGAGGGTTCCCGGGGCCGAACCCGTCACGATGGCTCTATGAGGGGAATCATCGGTTTCATCGTCATGCTCCAGGGCGGCCTGGGCCTCGTCGGCCGGCTCTTCTTCGACGGCCCCTGGGGCGTGCTGCACCACTTCGTCGACCTGTCGACGCCCGTCTACGCCGGCATCTTCGCCGTCGGCGTCGCCCTGCTGGGCTGGGAGGAGTGGGACCGCAACCGCAAGGGGAAGGCGGCGGAGGGCGCTTCGGGCGGCCAGGGCGCCTGAAGGTGCCCACCGGCGCCTTCAGGCGCCAACTCCCGCCAGGCCGGAGCCGCTTGCCGCACAGGACCGTCGGAGGGTCTCCTCCGACGGTCCTGTGACGTGTCAGGCGCCGTTGGCCTTGGCCGCCGAGGCGACGGCCTCCTTGGCGGCGGCCTGGACGGCCTTCAGCAGGTCGTTGCCGTTGGGGGAGTCGGCCCCGGCCATGCCCGCGCCGTTGTAGTTGACCGTCACGACGATGTTGGCGGTGCGCGCCACGACCGTCGTGTTCTTGAAGTCGTTGTCGTCCTTGGAGATGTCGTAGGTGATGGCGGTGGCCGCGTCACCGGTGCCGGTGGACGCCACCGCGTTGACCTTCTTGGCGCCCTGGGTGCCCTTGGCGTCGTTGATCTGCTGGGTGTAGAAGTCCGTGGCGCGCTTGTCGCCGGAGCCGACGGTCGGGTCGGAGTCGTAGCGCTGGTAGGCGACGTCCAGCCAGCGGAACTGGGTGCCGTCGACGCCCTGCTCGTCCGAGCTGCTCCAGGAGCAGGCCCCGCGGGCGTTGGCGTCGGTGGACTTGCCCTGGTTGCCGGCGGCGTCCTTCACCTTGGGCAGCATCTTGTTGATGGTGTCCTTGGAGAACGCCTCGCAGGGGTTCGGCAGCTTCTTGAACTTGGCCGCCGCGACGGTCGGCGACGGCGAGCCCGTGGCGCTGGACGAGCCGGAGGGAGTGCTGCCACCGGAGCTCTTGCTGTCCGAGCCGGAGCACCCGGCGACGAGCAGCACCGGTACTGCTGCGCAGGTGAGGAGGCTGGCGAGTCGCTTGGCTGATCGGTGCATGGTTCCTTCGCTGTTCGTCGTCGTCGAGTCGTTGCGGACCCTTGTGGAACGTGACGACCCGCCCCACCGGTCGGGACGGGTCCAAGGGCACGGTACGCGGCGCAGCGAGGCGAGTGGTCGTTTCGCGGCGATTGACCGACGGGGCGAATCGGGCGAAAGCGGTATCAATACCCTCTTCGTGGCGATCTGCTCTTACGGTGCTATTCGCTGAGCCTGTCGGCCAGTTCGCCGGCCAGGGAACGGGCCTTGTCCTGCAGTTCCTGGCTTTCCGGCAGTCGCGTCTTGTCCGTGGACCACTGGTCGTAGGTGAGCGTCACGATGACGTTCGACGTGCGAAAGACCACAGTGATGTCGCGGTGCACGCCGGAGTCGGCGGTGATCAGCTGGTCGTTGAGGAAGCCCACGTCGCCGAGGCCGTCCAGGACGCGCGGCGCGAGCGGGCCGCCGGGGTTCGACGCGGGGGCGGAGGGGGCGTCGGACGGGCTGGCCGACGGCGAGCCCTTGTCCGCCGAACCGTCCGCCTTCTTCCCGCCGGTGTCCTTGCCCGTGGCGCTGTCCCCGGGCTTGGGCTGGTCCGAGGGCTGGTCCTTCGGGGACGCTGAGGGCGAGGCGGCCTCGGTGCCGGCGGACGGGATCTTGGCGGCCTTCTCCTTGTCGGAGTAGAGCTGTTGCGCCCGGTCGTCGTCGCTGACCGCGGCGTCGTACGAGACCACGCGCTGGATGTCGAGCGTGAGGTGGCGGGTGCCCGCGGTGGTCTCCCGTGCCCACTGGCAGCCGACCCGGCGGTCGGTGTCGTAGGTGATGTCGGCCCGGCCGGCGAGGATCTTCTCCGCGTCCGCCTGCGACGGTTGCTGGCCGTCGCCGGGCAGCATGTCGCGCAGGGTGCTGCGCGAGGGGAGGGTGCAGGGCTCCGGCAGGGTCTGGTAGCGGCCGGGCTGGGCGGACTGGCTGGCGGCGGTGGCGTCGCCGCCCTTGCCGTCGCCGCCGCTGGTGTCGGTGGTGGAACCGCCGGAGCAGCCGGTGAGGCCGGCGGCCAGGGCTGCGGTGACCAGCAGCGCGGCACCCGGTACGAACGATTTGCGCGGCACCGTTCGTGGCTCCTCTCCCGCGGAAATGTGGTTGCCGCCGGGCGGCGGCCGATGGACACAATGTGTACCGCACGTCGAGCCGTGAACGCCGGTTCGCCGTCCAGGATCGGACGTATTGTCCGCATAGTGCGTTTTTCGGATTTCCGGGGGAAGAGTTCAGCCATGTCGTACACCGAAGTGCCCGGCGCCCAGGTGCCGATCCGGATGTGGGCCGACCCGTCCACGGTCGAGGGCGTCGCGATGCAGCAGTTGCGCAACGTCGCCACGCTGCCGTGGATCAAGGGCCTGGCCGTCATGCCGGACGTGCACTTCGGCAAGGGGGCCACCGTCGGCTCGGTCATCGCGATGAACGGGGCGGTCTGCCCGGCCGCCGTCGGCGTGGACATCGGCTGCGGCATGAGCGCGGTCAGGACCTCGCTCACCGCCGACGACCTGCCCGACGACCTGTCCCGGCTGCGCTCCCGGATCGAGCGGACCATCCCGGTGGGCCGGGGGATGCACGACGACCCGGTCGACCCGCGCCGGATCCACGGCTTCCCGACCGCGGGCTGGGACGACTTCTGGGCGCGCTTCGACGGGGTGGCCGAGGCGGTCAGGTTCCGGCACGAGCGGGCCGCCAAGCAGCTCGGTTCGCTGGGTTCGGGCAACCACTTCATCGAGTTCTGCCTCGACGAGAGCGGCGCGGTCTGGCTGATGCTGCACTCCGGCTCCCGCAACATCGGCAAGGAACTGGCCGAGCACCACATCGAGCAGGCCCGCAACCTGCCGCACAACCAGGGGCTGGTCGACCGCGACCTCGCCGTCTTCGTCGCGGACACCCCGCAGATGGCGGCCTACCGCAACGACCTGTTCTGGGCGCAGGAGTATGCCCGGCACAACCGTGACGTGATGATGGCCCTGTTCCAGGACGTCGTCCGCAAGGAGTTCCCCAAGGCCCGGCCGACCTTCGAGCCGGTGATCTCCTGCCACCACAACTACGTGGCGGAGGAGACCTACGACGGCATGGACCTGCTGGTGACCCGCAAGGGCGCGATCCGGGCCGGCAGCGGCGACCTGGGGATCATCCCCGGCTCGATGGGCACCGGTTCGTACATCGTCCGGGGACTGGGGAACCCGGCGTCCTTCAACTCCGCCTCGCACGGCGCCGGTCGGAAGATGAGCCGGAACGCCGCGAAGAAGCGCTTCTCCACGCGCGACCTGGAGGAGCAGACCCGGGGCGTGGAGTGCCGGAAGGACTCCGGGGTCGTCGACGAGATCCCCGGCGCGTACAAGCCGATCGAGAAGGTCATGGACCAGCAGCGGGACCTGGTCGAGGTCGTCGCCAAGCTCAAGCAGGTGGTGTGCGTCAAGGGGTGAGGGCCAGGAGGGCGCCGGGTCGGGCCCGGGCGGGCTCGGAACCGGCCCGGGGCGGGGCGCTGTCGGGGCGCCCCGCCCCGGGCCTCTTGTCTCAATTGCCGCGGTGCACCTTGGTGTTGGACGCCTGGGCGCGGGGGCGGACGACGAGCAGGTCGATGTTGACGTGCGGGGGGCGGGTGACCGCCCAGGCGACGGTGTCGGCGACGTCCTCCGCGGTGAGCGGCGCGTCCACGCCCTCGTAGACCCGGGCGGCCTTGTCGGTGTCGCCGCGGAAGCGGGTGGTGGCGAACTCCTCGGTCTTGACCATGCCGGGGGCCACCTCGATGACCCGCACCGGCTGCCCGCACAGCTCCAGGCGGAGCGTCTCGGCGATGACATGGGCGCCGTGCTTGGCGGCCACGTACCCGCCGCCGCCCTCGTACGTCGCGTGCCCGGCGGTGGAGGAGAGGACGACGACGGTGCCGTCGCCGGAGGCCGTCAGTGCGGGCAGCAGCGCCTGCGTCATGTGCAGCACGCCGAGCACGTTGACCTCGTACATCGCGCGCCAGTCGGCCGGGTCACCGGTGGCGACCGTCTCCGAACCGAGCGCGCCGCCGGCGTTGTTCACCAGGACGTCGATCGAGGGGAAGCGGTCCATCTCCTGAGCGAAGGCGTCGACGGCGGCGCGGTCGGTGACGTCGAGCGCGTACGCCTCGGCGTGTGGCAACTCGGCGGCGAGGGCCTCGATCCGGTCCTTGCGGCGGGCGGTGAGCACCACGCGGTAGCCGGCGGCGGCCAGGGCCCGGGCGGTCGCGGCACCGATGCCACTGCTCGCTCCGGTGACGACGGCGGTACGGAGGCCGGCGGTGTCGGCGGTCATGGTGCTCTCCCTCTACACGGTGTGGGTGGACAGTGAGCCGAGCCGCGGTGCGGCACGTGAACTGCGGCGCCGCGCATGGACCGTGGTGCGGTGCGTGCGCGGCAGCGTGGTTCGCGACCCGCGGTGCGGAACGTGTCCTGTGGTGTGGGTGATGCGTCTGTGGTCAGGATATGCAGTGGTGGAGGGTGCGTTGGCGGTCGGTGGGTGTGCGCTTCCCGCTTCGGCCCCGAGGCTTGATGGCGTCCCCGGCGCGGGGGACCGGGGCGGGGCGCGCTCGTTCGTCTAGTGGCCGCGGGGGGCGTACATGATCACGGCCATACCGGCCAGGCAGACCAGCGCGCCGATGACGTCCCAGCGGTCGGGGCGGTAGCCGTCCGCGACCATGCCCCAGAGCAGCGACCCGGCGACGAACACCCCGCCGTACGCGGCGAGGATCCGACCGAAATGGGCGTCCGACTGGAGCGTGGCGACAAAGCCGTACAGGCCCAGGGCGATCACCCCGGCGCCGATCCACGCCCAGCCCCGGTGTTCCCGCACCCCCTGCCAGACCAGCCAGGCACCGCCGATCTCGAAGAGCGCGGCGACGATGAACAGGGCGGCGGAGCGGGCGACGAGCATGCCGCCCAGCGTAGAGAACGCCGGCGGGCCGGCGTCTTGGCGGTCCGGTATGCGGGTGCCCGGTGGCCGGTGGCCGGTGGCCGGTGCCTCGGCCTTGGGGCGCGGCCTCGGGTCTCGGCGGCCCAGGGGCTGGGCTGTGGGCTGCTGGGCGGTGCGGCGTCGGGACCGGTTTTGGCGTCGGGGCCGGTTTTTGTGTGGTGCGCCTCCCTGCCGTCGTGGTGGGTGCCGGGTGCGGGGCCTCCGGGGTGGGTGTTCGGGCTGCTTCGCTTTACGTCCGAACACCCACCCCTCCGGTCCCGCACCCTCCCGTGAGGGAACGGGGTCCTGCTGCCCCCGGGGCGAGCGGCGTGGGGCGAGCGGCCCAGAGCGAGCGGGCCGGGGCGGCAGCGGGTCATATCTGTTCGGAAGGCGCGGAGCGCCCGGAGCGTGTCGAGGGCTCGGAGGGGGCGGAGGTCGTGGACGGGGCGAAGGGGGTGAACGGTGCGGTGGCGGGCCGGGGTTGGGGGATGGTGGGGGCCGTCGCGGTGCCGGTCCAGTGGGCGAGGGCGGTGCGGATTTCGGCGGTGCGCTCGGTGGGGGTGGTGGTGTCCGTGGCCCAGGCGATGTAGCCGTCGGGGCGGACCAGGACGGCCGTCGTGCGGTCGCTCGCCCAGGAGGCGGTGACCAACCGGTCGGGGGCGGGGACCGGGGGCGCGTCCGACGACGGTGCGTCCGTCGCCGATGCGTCCGTCGGCGGCTCGTGCTCGGGGGTTATCAGGGCGAACTTGCCCTGCCGGAGGAGCTCGTAGAGTCGGCCGCCGCCGGCGAGGCGGATGTCGGGGGCGCGCCGGCCGGCCAGTCGATGGGCGCCGGGGCCGGCCGGGTAGGCGAGGTCGATGCCGGAGAGGCTGCCGACCGCCCGGCGGGGCAGCGCCGGCACCCGCCGGAGGAGCTGCAGGCCGAGGCCGCGCAGCGCCCGGGCGGGGGCGGAGCGCATCAGCGCGAGCCGGATGATGGCACCGCTGCTGCGCAGCACCGTCTTGCCGACCGGATGACGCTCCGCCTGGTAGCTGTCCAACAGGCTGTCGGGGGAGTGGCCCCGGAACACCGCCGCCAGCTTCCAGCCGAGGTTGGCCGCGTCCTGGAGGCCGACGTTCATCCCCTGGCCGCCGGCCGGGGAGTGGACGTGCGCGGCGTCACCGGCGAGGAAGACCCGCCCGACGCGGTAGGACGGGGCCTGCCGCTCGTCGCTGTGGAAGCGGGAGACCCAACGGGCGTCGTGCAGGCCGAAGTCGGTGCCGAAGGCGAGGCGGGTGACCTCGCGGACCTCGCCCAGGGTGGCGGGGGCGTCCTCGGCGGCCTGGGCGTGGCGGTTCCAGCCGATGACGCGGTACCAGCCGTCCCCGAACGAGGCGATCAGGCCGAAGGCGTCCGGGGTGGCGTTGACGGTGAAGGGGGAGGCGGGGGGCTGGGCCAGCCGGACGTCGGCGAGGACGACGGAGCGGATGACGGCCTTGCCGGGGAAGGGCAGGCCGATCGCCTCGCGGACGGAGCTGCGGCCCCCGTCGGTGCCGACCACATAGGCGGCACGCAGGCTCCCGAGGCCGTCGCCCGCGCCGCCGTGCTCCGCGCCGCCGTGCCCCTGACCGTCGCCCGGGCCGCCGTTCGCGCCAACGGCCGCCCGGAAGTGGACCGTTGCGCCGTCCGCGTCCTGGTCCAGGCCCAGCACCTCGGAGCCGTACCGGAAGGTGACGCCGGCCCGCTCGGCGCGCCGCAGCAGCAGGCGCTCGATTTCGTACTGCGGGGTGATCAGGACGAAGGGGAAGCGGGAGCGGAGCCGGGCCATCGGCAGCGTCGCCATCCCGAACAACTGGAGCCCGGCGAGCCGATGGCCGCCCGCGACCAGTTCGTCGGCGAGTCCGCGGGCGTCCAACTGCTCCAGTGACCGGGCGTGCACGGCCAGGGCCCGGCTGAGATTGCTGGTGGTGCGCTCCCGGCGCTCCAGGAGCGTGACGGCCAGGCCGGCCTCGGCGAGATCGCCGGCGAGCAGCAGCCCGGTCGGGCCGGCGCCCACCACGATCGCGTCCGCGTCCCGCCCGGTCGGCGCGGCGTCGGTCGGGCGCGCGTCCGCTCTGCCGACGGCGTGGCTCTCGCTGTCGCCGCGGGTGGCTCCTGGCTTGCGGTTGAGGGCATCCATGACTGTCGCCTCCTGCCAACGCATGTTGGTCAACGCTTGTTGGCAAAAGCGTATGGTGTCCACGGCTCGCGTGTCAACGGTTGTTGGCCTACATTTGTTGGCATGGTCGAACGTGCTCTCTCCGCCACCCCCGCCGACGCTTCTTCCGGCGCCCCCGAGGTCCGGCCGGAGGTCGACAACGGCCCCGTCCCCGTCGTCCCCGAGGCCCCCGACGCCGGCGTCCACCCCCGCCCCCGCCGTTCCGACGCCACCCGCGCCGCGATCCTCGCCGCCGCCCGGGACCGCTTCGCCGCCGACGGCTACGAGCGGGCCACCATCCGCGCCATCGCCCGGGACGCCGGCATCGACCCGTCGATGGTGATGCGCTACTACGGCAACAAGGAGGGCCTCTTCGCCGCCGCCTCCGCGATCCGCGTGCCCGCCCTCGACCTCGCCGCGGTGCCGGTCGGGGAGCGGGGCGCCCGGCTCGTCCGCCACTTCATCGAGCTCTGGGAGGGCGACGAGACGCTCACCGGCATGATGCGCGTCGGCGTCACCAACGAGGCCGGCGCGGAGCGGATGCGGCAGGTCTTCACCGAGCAGGTCCGCCCGATGCTCGACGCGGTCTGCACGGTGCCGGAGGAGGCGCCGGCCCGCGCCGCCCTGGTCGGATCGCAGATCCTGGGCATGGCGCTGTGCCGCTACGTCCTGCACTTCGGCCCCGCCGTCGACTTCAGCCACGACGAGCTCGTCGCCTGGATGGCCCCCACCATCCAGCGCTATCTGACGGCCGAACGACCGTAGCGGCGGCCCCCGTTGGGGCGGCGCGGCGGCCGACGGCTCAGGCCGACGGCCCCGCGCCCCCGTCCGGCACCTGCCCCGCGATGCGCCGCAGATGGGCCTCGAAGACCCGCCGCGCCTCGGGCGTCAGCGTCCGCAGCGCCACCATCGCCGTCACGATGACATCGCACAGCTCCGCCTGGACGTCGTCCCAGGTGTGGCTGTGGCCCTTGCGCGGATTCTGGCCGGTGGCCCCGATGACGGCCTGGGCGACCTCGCCGGCCTCCTCCGAGAGCTTCAGGAACCGCAGCAGCCGCTCCTGCTCCGCCGGCAGCACGCTCTCCCGGTCGAGCCAGCGCACCAGCCCGTCGACGGTGTCCCAGGGGGCGGCGTCGGACGGGGGCGCGGAAGAACGGGCGGGAACGGGCCGGGAGTTGGCGGCGGCCGGAGTGTGCGCGGGCTCCGGCGGGACGGTGGGGTGATCGGGCATGGCCCGATTCTGCCGCTCGTTCCGGGGCCCGCGCCCCCGTGGCCCCTAGGGTGAGGCGACACCGGCAGGAGAGGCGACGACCGACAGACCGGCGCACCGGGGCGACCCCGGGCGCGGCGGACGAGCGGAAGGCGGCCAGGCGGATGGACGAGCACCCCGAGATGCCCCGCGACCGGTTCCCCCAGGAGCTGATCGCGTTCTACGGGCTGACCCGGCTGCCCCGCGAGGGCGGCTGGTACCGCAGCACCTGGGCCGGCCCGGAACGGCCGGACGGCCGGCCCGAGGGCACGGCGATCGTGATGCTGCTGACCGCCGAGCCGGGCGTCTTCTCCGCCCTGCACCGGCTCCCGACCGACGAGATCTGGCACTTCTACCGGGGCGACCCGCTCACCCTGCTCCTGCTGCCCGAGCACGGTGACGCCGGCGGTGCGGCCGCCCGCACCGTCGTCCTCGGCCCGGACGTACTCGGCGGTCAGCACGTGCAGTTCACGGTCCCGGCCGGCACCTGGATGGCCGCCGAGGTCGCCCCCGGCGGCTCCTGGACGCTCTTCGGCTGCACCATGGCGCCCGGCTTCACCTTCGCCGACTACGAGCACGGGGACGCCGGCCGGTTGGCCGCGCGCTTCCCTCAAGAGGCGGCACGGATCGGGGCGTTGAGCCGAGCGTGACGGCGACGCCCACCCGTCGGGCCCACCCGGCACCCGACGGGCCCACCCCGCAGCGAGAAGCACCAAGAAGACCGCCGGCAAGGAGAACCCCACCCCATGACGAGCATCCCGCACGCCGACCACACCGGCCCCCGACCGGGCGCACCCGACCCCGCCCTCCCCGACCTCACCGGTCAAGTGGCCCTGGTCACCGGGGCGTCGGGCGGGATCGGCCGGGGCATCGCGCTGCGGTTCGCCGCCGCCGGTGCGGACGTGGTCGCGCACTACCGGGCCGGCGAGGAGGCCGCGGGGGCGCTGGTCGAGGAGATCCAACGGGGCGGCGGGCGGGCGCTCGCGCTGCGCGCCGACCTGACCGCGGAGGAGGAGTGCCACCGGCTGGTCGCGGAGGCGGCCGGGTGGCGCGGGCGGCTGACCGCGCTGGTGAACAACGCGGGGGTGCAGCCCACCCAGGAGCTGACCGGGATGTCGCTCGCCGACTGGCGGGCCGTCGCCGACCCCAACGTGCACAGCGTCTTCGCCTGCACCCAGGCCGCCGTGCCGGCGCTGCGCGCGGCCGGCGGCGGCACGGTGACCCACATCGCCTCCATCGAGGCGGACCGCCCGGCGCCGCACCACGCCCACTACTGCGCGTCCAAGGCGGCGGTGGTGATGCACGCCCGGGCGGCGGCCCTGGAGTACGGGCCGTACGGGATCCGCGTCAACAGCGTCTCGCCGGGGCTGATCGCGCGGCCGGGGCTGGCCGAGGACTGGCCGGAGGGGGTGGCCCGGTGGCAACGGGCCGTGCCCACCGGGCGGTTGGGGCGGCCCGAGGACGTCGGCGACGCCTGTGTCTTCCTCGCCTCGCCGATGGCTTCCTGGATCACCGGCCACGATCTCGTCGTGGACGGCGGGGTCTCGGCCCGTCCCACCTGGTGAGCCCGTCGCGAGGGAGGGCCCGTCCACGAGCCGGCACCCGCGGTGCGTCGGCCCCGCGGCGCCGCCCCGGCCGGGCCTTACGCGGACCGCGTCCGGCGGCTCACGGCCACACCAGGCAGTACGCCTGGTGCCCCGCCTCGTGGAGGCGGTGGGAGAAGTCCTGCCATTCGTGCAGGAGTTGGTAGACGCTGAAGGCGTCGCGGGGGCCGCCGCGGTCGGGGACGGTGGACCAGATGAAGGCGGCCGCGCCGACCGACTCCTCGCCGACGCCGCGCAGCGGATCGACCACGGTCATCGGGAGCTTGACGACGGCGTAGTCGGGGTGGAGGACGACCAGTTCCAGCGGGGGCACCTTGTGCAGCGGTATGCCCTCTATACCGGTGAGGACCATGGCCGCCATGGTCTCCGGCTTGATCTTGGTGAACATGCCGCCCATGCCGAGCTCGTCGCCGCCGAGTTCCTCGGGGCGCATCGAGATCGGGACCCGGGCGGCCGTGGCGCCGTTGGGCGCGCCGAAGTACTTGTACGTCACCCCCATGCGGCCGCCCCTGTTTTCCCCGCCCGTAATGCTCTCGGTGCCCCTGTACCGGTCTTCGTCCCCGTGGCGCTCGGCGCCCTCCCGCCGGTGACGGCCGCGCTGGGCGCGCTCGGGACCCCGGTCATTGGTTCCCTCGCCCAGTTCGCCACCGCGATGCATATCTCCACCCGACCACTCGCAGCCCCAGCCGCGCAACCCGATCATCGTCCCAGAGACCTCCCCCGTCACCGGCGCGTGAAACGCCCGGCCGCACGCCCCCGTGCACCTCTGAGACCATTGCTTGCGTGACTTACTCGTACGACGCCCCAGTTTCGCAGACGCGCGGGGGCTGACGCCCGGTCGCGAGCGAGAGGAACGAAAAAGAAACCAAGCGGGAATGCAGGGGAATCGCGCGGGCGGGCCGGGTGGTCCGCGGGTGCTTCCCCGCGCCCCAGCCAGCCGGGCCGTGTCCGCGCGCCGCCGCCCTCCCTCCCCCGTATATGCAGGTCAGGATCACAGTGTCTTTTCCGTATGAAGCCCCTGTTTCGCAGTCGCTGTTCGACCGCGCGTCCGTGGTGACGCCGGGCGGCGTGAACTCTCCGGTGCGGGCCTTCCGGGCCGTGGGCGGTACGCCCCGGTTCATGGTGTCCGGTACCGGCCCGTACCTCACCGATGCCGACGGCCGGGAGTACGTCGACCTGGTGTGCTCGTGGGGACCGATGATTCTCGGCCACTCGCACCCCGAGGTGATCGCGGCGGTCCAGGAGGCGGTGTCCCACGGCACGTCCTTCGGGACGCCCGGCGCCGGCGAGGTCGAGCTCGCCGAGGAGATCGTGGCGCGGATCGCCCCCGTCGAGCAGGTGCGGCTGGTCTCCAGCGGTACCGAGGCGACGATGTCGGCGATCCGGTTGGCGCGCGGCTTCACCGGCCGGGCCAAGGTGATCAAGTTCGCCGGCTGCTACCACGGGCACGTGGACGCGCTGTTGGCCGCGGCCGGTTCGGGCGTGGCGACGTTCGGACTCCCGGACACCCCCGGGGTCACCGGTGCACAGGCCGGCGACACCGTCGTGCTGCCGTACAACGACCTCGACGCGGTCCGGGCCGCCTTCGCCGCCCACCAGGGCGAGATCGCCTGTGTGATCACCGAGGCGTCGCCGGGCAACATGGGCGTCGTCCCGCCGCTGCCCGGCTTCAACCAGGGCCTCAAGGGCCTCTGCGAGGAGCACGGCGCGCTCTTCATCTCCGACGAGGTCATGACCGGATTCCGGGTCAGCAGGGCCGGTTGGTACGGCATCGACGGCGTCCGCCCGGACCTGATGACCTTCGGGAAGGTCATGGGCGGCGGCTTCCCGGCCGCGGCCTTCGGCGGCCGCGCGGACGTCATGGCGCACCTGGCCCCGGCCGGGCCGGTCTACCAGGCGGGCACGCTGTCCGGGAACCCGATCGCCACCGCCGCCGGCGTCGCGCAGCTCCGACTGCTCGACGACGCCGCGTACGCCAGGGTCGACGCGGTCTCGACGGAGGTCCGCGGACTGGTCACCGCCGCGCTGGCCAAGGAGGGCGTGGCGCACCGGCTCCAGGTCGCCGGGAACATGTTCTCGGTCTTCTTCACCGACGCCGAGGTCACGGACTACGACAAGGCCAAGGCGCAGGAGTCGTTCCGCTTCACCGCCTTCTTCCACTCGATGCTGTCGCAGGGCGTGTACCTCCCGCCGTCCGCGTTCGAGTCGTGGTTCGTCTCGACCGCGCACGACGACGCGGCGATCGAGCGGATCGCCGCCGCGCTGCCGGCCGCCGCGCGGGCCGCGGCCGAGGCGACCGCGTGATCGGCACGGGCGGAGCGGACCGGAAGATGGGTGACATGAACAACGGCGACGCGAACGGCGACGAGATCACCGTCGTCCACCTGATGCGGCACGGCGAGGTGCACAACCCCGAGGGCGTGCTCTACGGGCGCCGGCCCGGCTACCACCTCTCCGATCTGGGGCGGAAGATGGCCGACCGGGTCGCCGAGCACCTCGCGGACCGGGACATCACGCACGTGGTGGCCTCGCCGCTGGAGCGCGCGCAGGAGACCGCGTCGCCGATCGCCGGCGCGCACGGCCTGGAGATCGCCACCGACGAGCGGCTGATCGAGGCGGCCAACGTCTTCGAGGGCAAGACCTTCGGGGTGGGCGACGGTGCGCTGAAGAAGCCGGGCAACTGGAAGTACCTCACCAACCCGTTCCGCCCGTCGTGGGGCGAGCCGTACATCGAGCAGGTCGTCCGGATGATGGCGGCGCTCGGCGCGGCCCGGGACGCGGCCCGCGGGCACGAGGCGGTGGCGGTCAGCCACCAGCTCCCGATCTGGATCGTGCGCAGCTTCGCCGAGCGGCGGCGGCTGTGGCACGACCCGCGGAAGCGGCAGTGCACGCTGGCCTCGCTGACGTCGTTCACCTTCCACGGTGACAAGATCGTTTCCGTGGGATACAGCGAACCGGCGCGCGACCTGGTGCCGTCCCATCTGTTGGCGGGCGCCAAGCCCGTGAAGGGCGGGTCCAAGGCGTTCGGCGCCTGACAAGCCATCACGTGGCGAAATGTCAAATTCGCCGGAAATGCAGAGTCTGAGCCAATAGCACGGAACCTCACCGTCCGACATGCCCTCTATAAAGATGTCCGTTTATATGGATATCTAGTTCGTCGAGCACGGATGGGGAACGACGCTATGGGCGCGATCAGTCGGCGAAGCCTGCTGGGCATGGGAGTTGGGGCGGCCGCCGCGCTCGGCGTGGCGGGCTGCTCCAGTTCCGGGTCCGGCGGCGGTCAACGGGTGAAGAACGCGGCGCCGGCCCGGCCCAAGCTCATAGGCGACGGCTCGACCTCGGACTACGGCAAGCAGCCCAACCAGCCCGCCGCCCCCGAGCGGCTGGAGCCGGGTCAGACCCCGCCGCAGTTCGTGATCTTCTCCTGGGACGGGGCGGGGGAGGTCGGCAACGGCCTCTACCCCCGCTTCCGCAAGCTGGCCAAGGACCACGGCGCGGCCATGACCTTCTTCCTCTCCGGGCTGTACCTCCTGCCCGAGCAGAAGAAGCACCTCTACCTCCCGCCGAACAACAAGCCCGGCGCCTCCGACATCGGCTACCTCAGCGACGCCCACATCAAGGAGACGCTCGACAACGTCCGTCAGTCGTGGCTCGACGGGCACGAGATAGGCACCCACTTCAACGGCCACTTCTGCTCCGGCCGGGGCAGCGTCAAGCACTGGACGCCGCAGCAGTGGCAGTCCGAGATAGACCAGGCGGTGGGCTTCGTCACCAAGTGGCGGACGCACACCGGCTTCTCCGACGCGGACCCGCTGCCCTTCGACTACCGCAAGGAACTGGTCGGCGGTCGCACCCCCTGCCTGCTCGGCCAGGAGAACCTGCTGCCCACCGCCCGCAAACTGGGGTGGCGCTACGACGCGAGCTCGCCCGGCGGCCTCCAGATGTGGCCCCGCAAGAAGCAGGACATCTGGGACTTCCCGCTCCAGCAGATACCTTTCCCCGGCCACTCGTTCGAGGTCCTGTCGATGGACTACAACATCCTGGCCAACCAGTCCAAGAACTCCACGAAGGCGCCGCCGGCCAACTACCCGGGCTGGCGCCGGCAGGCCGCCGACGCGTACATCTCCGGTTTCCGTCGGGCCTACGAGACCAACCGCGCGCCGTTCTTCATAGGCAACCACTTCGAGGAGTGGAACGGCGGCATCTACATGGACGCCGTCGAGGAGGCGTTCAAGCACATCGCCAACGAGAAGAACAAGGACGTCCGGCTGGTCTCCTTCCGGCAGTTCACCGACTGGCTCGACGCGCAGGATCCGCAGGTCGTCCGCAAGCTCCAGCGGATGGGCGTCGGCGAACGGCCGGCCGGTGGCTGGAAGAGCTACCTCGCCTGACGGTCGATCGGACCGCGCGGCGCGCCGGAATGGGCGGTTCCGGGGGGTCTGACATGGCTCTTCGCGCGGGGCGTGGCGGGGCGAGGGGGGCGCGGAAGATCCGCAATTGGCCCATGCGAAACTTTTCACATGAGTGACAGCCGCGCCCCCCGCCGCCTCACCAGTCGCCGCCGTCTCGCCCTGTACGCCGCGGGAGCGGCGGCCGCCTCGCTGACGCTCGGCGCCTGCGGCGACGGTGCCTCCGGCGGCTCGGCGCAGACCCGGTTCGTCCAGGGCAAGAACGGCGTCGACACCGTCCAGCCCGACGAGCGGCAGCCGGCGCCCGACCTGTCCGGCGAGACCACCACCGGCAAGAAGCTGAACGTGGCGGACTACAAGGGAAAGGTCGTCATCGTCAACGTCTGGGGCTCGTGGTGCGGCCCCTGCATCGCCGAGGCCGCCAACTTCGCCAAGGTCGCCAACGAGACCAAGGCCAAGGGCGTCCAGTTCGTCGGGATCAACACCCGCGACGTCGAGAAGGCGCAGGCCACCCAGTTCGAGGAAGAGCACAAGATGCCCTACCCGAGCCTGTTCGACCCCCAGGGCAAGTTGATGCTGCGCTTTCCCAAGGGCAGCCTCAACCCGCAGGCGATCCCGTCCACCATCGCCATCGACCGGCAGGGGCGGATCGCCGCGCGCTCGATCGGCCCGCTCGCCGAGGACGACCTGCGCAAGATGGTCGACCCGCTGATCGCCGAGAAGTGATCGCGTGATCGCGCTCGCCGCCGCCACCGCGCAGAACCAGACCATCCTCACCGGCACGCTGCTCGCCGCCGTCCCGCTGGCCCTCTTCGCCGGCCTGGTCTCGTTCTTCTCGCCCTGCGTCCTCCCCCTGGTCCCGGGCTACATGTCCTACGTCACCGGCGTGACCGGCACCGACCTCGCCGAGGCCCGGCGCGGCCGGATGCTGGCCGGCGCCGGCCTCTTCGTCCTCGGCTTCACCGCCGTCTTCGTCTCCGGCGGCGCCCTCTTCGGGTTCTTCGGCCAGACCCTCCAGGAGTACAAGCCCGTCATCTCGCGCGTCCTGGGCGTGCTGATGATCCTGCTCGGGCTGGCCTTCGCCGGCCTCCTGAAGCGGTTCGGCCAGCGCGAGCTGCGGTTCCACAAGAAGCCCTCGATGGGGCTGAGCGGCGCGCCGGTGCTCGGCGTGCTCTTCGGCGTCGGTTGGACGCCCTGCCTGGGGCCCACCTTCACCGCCGTCAACGCGCTGTCCTTCCAGGAGGCCAGCGCCGGCCGCGGCGCACTGCTCACCGTGGCCTACTGCCTGGGCCTGGGGCTGCCGTTCATCGCGGTGGCGCTCGCCTTCCGCCGGATGCTCGGCGCCTTCGGCTGGGTCAAGCGGCACTACGTATGGGTGATGAGGGCGGGCGGCGGCATGATGATCGCCCTCGGCGTGCTCCTCGTCACCGGCGTCTGGGACAGTCTGATGTCGCAGCTCCAGAGCTGGACGCAAAGCATCACCGTTGGGATCTGATTGATGTCCACCAAGACCGACACCACGGACGAGCCGGGCTCCACCGCCGACCAGGGCGGTGATCTCGGCGCGGCCGGATCCCAGCTCTCCACCGCCCCCAAGGAGGACATCAGCCTCCCCTCGCTCGGCCCGATCGGCTGGGCGCGGTGGTTCTGGCGGCAGTTGACCTCGATGCGGGTGGCGCTGCTGCTGCTCTTCCTGCTGTCCATCGGCGCGATCCCCGGGTCGCTGATCCCGCAGACCAGCATCGACCCGGTCAAGGTCGACCAGTTCAAGGCCGAGCACGCCACCCTCGGCGGGATCTACGACAAGCTGGGGATGTTCCACGTCTACAGCTCGGTGTGGTTCTCGGCGATCTACCTGCTGCTGTTCATCTCGCTGATCGGCTGCATCGTGCCGCGCGCCTGGCAGTTCGTCGGGCAGCTCCGCGGCCGCCCGCCGGTCGCCCCCCGCCGGCTGACCCGGCTGCCCGCGTACACCACGTGGCGCACCGAGGCGGCGCCCGAGGACGTCCTCGACGCCGCCGAGCGGATGCTGAGGAAGCGGCGCTTCCGGATCCGTCGGGAGGGCACCGCGGTCGCCTCCGAGAAGGGCTACCTCCGCGAGGCCGGCAACCTCCTCTTCCACGTCGCGCTGATCGTGATGCTGGTGGCGTTCGCCGTCGGCAGCCTGTGGAAGTCCGAGGGCGGCAAGCTGATCGTCGAGGGCGACGGCTTCTCCAACAGCCTCACCCAGTACGACGACTTCTCCTCCGGGCCGTTCTTCGACACCGACACCATGGCGCCGTTCGGCTTCACCCTGAACTCCTTCGACGCGACCTACGAGCGGACCGGCCCGCAGAAGGGCACCCCCCGCACCTTCCAGGCCAACGTCACCTACTTCTCCGGCGCGGACGGCGCCGAGCACAAGCAGACGATCCGGGTGAACACCCCGCTCGACATCGACGGCAACAAGGTCTACCTGCTCTCCCACGGCTACGCGCCGGTCGTCACCGTCAAGGACGGCCGCGGCAAGACCGTCTACCACGGTGCGGTGCCGTTCCTCCCGCAGGACCCCAAGAACTTCACCTCCTCCGGCGTGGTGAAGGTCCCCGGCGCCCGGACCAAGGACGACCAGCGCAACCAGCTCGGTTTCCAGGCGCTGTTCGTCCCGACCTTCGGCGGCAAGAACTCCGGGTCGATGTTCTCCCAGTTCCCGGCGCCCGACTTCCCCGTGCTGTCGGTGAACGCCTGGCACGGCGACCTCGGCATGGACTCCGGCCTGCCGCAGAACGTCTACCAGCTCGACACCAAGCGGCTGAAGCAGTACAAGGACGCCAGCGGCGACATCTTCAAGAAGATGCTGCTGCCCAAGGACCGCGCCGGGCAGATGCTCGGCCACGCCGGCGCCAAGCTGACGCCCGACCAGCTCGACGCCGAGTCCACGATGAAGCTCCCGAACGGCGAGGGCTCCATCACCTTCGAGGGCATCAAGACCTGGGCCAGCTTCAAGATCGCCCACCAGCCCGGCAACGGGCTCGCGCTGGCCGGCGCGGTCTGCGCGCTGCTCGGCCTGGCCGCCTCGCTGTTCGTTCAGCGGCGCCGGGTCTGGGTCCGGGCGGAGCCCGCCGACGGCGGCGGCACCGTCGTCGAGATGGCCGGCCTCGGCCGCAGCGAGTCGGCCCGGGTGGCGGAGGAACTGGCCGCCCTGGCGGCCGCGTTGACCCCGAGCGCCCCGCTGGCCGCGCCCGCACCGGACACCGGGGAAGCCCCCGCATCGTCCGCCGAAGACCCGACGGAGCCCACCGACTCTGCCGATCCTGCTGATCCCTCCGAAGGAGCGCGCGCGTGAATCTCGCTGCCGCAGCCAACGAGACACTGGCTCACAACAGCAATGTGCTGGTCTATTCGGCGATGGCCATCTACACCCTGGCCTTCGTTGCCCACATGGCCGAGTGGGTGTTCGGCAGTCGCAGCAAGGTCGGCCGGTCCGCCGCCGCCCTGACCGCTGAGGGCGCCGCGGCCGTCGCGGCGGCTCCCGTGCGCAGTGCGCAGAGGGGGGGTACCGCGGTCCTGGAGCGTCCCAAGGTCGTCACCCGGGCCGCGGCCGGCAGCCGGGACGTCCCCGACGGCCCCGGCGCGCACGGCGGCACGGAGAAGGGCGACCTCTACGGTCGGATCGCGATCTCGCTGTCCGTCCTGGCCTGGGCGTTGCACGTGGGGGGCATCGTGACCCGTGCGCTGTCCGTGCAGCGTGCCCCCTGGGGCAACATGTACGAGTTCTCCACGACCTTCGCCGGGGTCGCGGTGGGCGTCTACCTCGTCCTGCTGCTGTTGAAGAAGAACGTGCGCTGGATCGGTCTGCCGCTGGTCACCACCGTCCTGCTCACCCTGGGCCTGGCGGTCAGTGTCCTGTACACCGCCAGCGACCAGCTGGTGCCCGCGCTGCACTCGTACTGGCTGTGGATCCACGTCTCCTGCGCGATCCTGTCCGGCGCGGTGCTCTACCTCGGCGCGGTCGCCACGCTGCTCTTCCTCTTCCGCGACCGCTACGAGGCCAAGCTGGCCGACCCGGAGGGTCCGCAGCCCGGCGCCTTCGCCACCTCGATCCTGGAGCGGCTGCCCTCGTCGGCCTCGCTCGACAAGTTCGCCTACCGGGTCAACGCCACCGTCTTCCCGTTGTGGACGTTCACCATCATCGCGGGCGCCATCTGGGCCGAGGCCGCCTGGGGGCGTTACTGGGGGTGGGATCCCAAGGAGGTCTGGTCCTTCATCACCTGGGTCGCCTACGCCTGCTACCTGCACGCCCGGGCGACCGTGGGGTGGAAGGGCCGCAAGGCGGCCTGGCTGGGCCTGATCGCCTTCGCCTGCTACCTCTTCAACTACTACGGCGTGAACATCTTCGTCACCGGCCTGCACTCCTACGCCGGCGTCTGAGCAGCTCCCGCCCGACCCCCAACGCAACCGGTGCCGTACGGACGGCCTCCCCCGAGGTCGTCCGTACGGCACCGTCGTCTGCGCGGCCGGTGTCAGCGGCGCTTGCGCCCGCCGTGTTCCTGCCGCGGCGGGTGCTGGTCCGCGCCCGGCAGCTCCGGCTTCGGCAGGTGGGCCACCTCCCACTGCGCCTCGGCCAGCTTCTCGGCGGTGTCCCGGGGCAGCCGCGGTGCGTGGTGCGTGGGGGAGCGGAAGCCGAACGCCGAGGTCAGATCGCCGAACGTGTCCCGCCGCCAGTCGCTGATGTTGGGCTCGGTCACGCCCGTGAACCGCTCCAGGAACTGCAGCACGGAGGTGTGGTCGAAGGCGTCGCCGGCCGCCCAGCCGCCCACCGTCCAGGGGGAGATGATCAGGCACGGCACCCGGAAGCCGGCCCCGATCGGCAGGCCCTGGACGAACTCGTCCTTGGTCCCGGCCGGTGCCACCGGCGGTGGCACGTGGTCGAACAGGCCGTCGTTCTCGTCGTAGTTGAGGATGAAGGCGGTCTTCGCCCACACCTTGGGGTTCGAGGCGACCGCTTCGATCTTCTTGGCCACGTAGTCGGCGCCGGCGGCCGGCAGGTAGTCCGGGTGCTCCGACTGGTGGCTGGTGGGGATCAGCCAGGAGACCGCCGGCAGCCGGTCGTTGCGGGCGTCGTCCTCGAAGGAGCCCGCCTGCCGGCGCCGCATGCCCCGCTCGTACAGCGCGGTGCCCGGCTTGGCGTCCCGGAACGTCTGGAACTGCTCCAGCAGGTTGCAGCCGTAGTTGTCCTCCTCCTGGTACACCTGCCAACTGATACCGGCCGCCTGGAGCCGCTCCGCGTACGTCGTCCATCGGTACGGCGTGGGCGCGGTGTTGTCGAGGATCGGGCCGCCGTGGGTGCCGCCCGGGTCGAGGGTGCCGGTCATCCAGTACAGGCGGTTGGGCCAGGTCGGCCCGAAGACCGAGCAGAAGTAGTTGTCGCAGAGGGTGAACGCCTCGGCGAGGGCGAACTGGAAGGGGATGTCCTGGCGGGTGTGGTAGCCCATCACATAGGGGCCGTTGATGCCGTCGGCCTTGCGGTGCGCGGGCAGCCAGCGGTCCATCTTGCCGCCGTTCCACGCCTCGTGCTGGACCGACCAGGCGTGGCTGGTGGAGGGGATGGCCTGGGCGCTGGAGGTGTGGGTGTTCAGGCGGAACGGCAGCAGATAGCCGTCGGGGTTCTCGGCGTCGGGCTGGTAGAAGACGGAGCGGCCGGTGGAGAGCCTGAGCGCGTGCGGGTCGTTGAAGCCGCGGACGCCGCGGAGGGTGCCGAAGTAGTGATCGAAAGAACGGTTCTCCTGCATCAGGAGGACGACGTGCTCGATGTCGCGCAGTGAGCCGTTACGCGGGGGACCCGCGGCGACGGCCTTCTGGACGCTGGGCGGCAGCAGCGACAGTGCGGCGGTGCCGCCGATCGCCGCTGCCGCCGAGCCGAGGAGTCTGCGTCGGGTCATATCCGGCATATGTGCCACTCTCCCTGAGTCGCGTAGGCCCTCGGTGGACCTTCCCGACTCTGGCGGTGGCCTAGTTTCGCGGGCAGGGGGAGGTTGCTGAACGACGCGTCAATTGGCCGTGAACAGACCCGAGTTGGCTGGTCAGCCCTACGTCCCGTACGTCACGTGACGCAGCGCACGACCACTCGCGCACCACTCCGGCTACGCCTTTGCGGCAATTGACGGGGACACGCGGCTTACGCCCGGAGTTCCCTCGGGCGCCGGGTACGGGCGTTCGTCGGGGAGCAGGGCGCGGGCGGCGCCCTCCTCGCCGGCGCGCACCAGCGCGTGGATCTTCCGGGCCAGCGGCGTCACGTCGCGGACGGCGACCAGCCACTCGTCCGCGTAGGCCCGGGACAGCGCGCCGGACAGCCCCAGTTGGAGCGAGCGGTGCGGGAGCGGCCTCAGGTGCAGATCGCGCTCGGGGTCCCACTGGACGCGGGCCGGGGAGGTGCGCAACGCGCGCTGCCAGGCGGCGCGGTCGGGGTGCCGGGCGGGGTCGTGGTGCGACAGGCACGCGTCGCGCAGCGCCCGGTCGAAGCCCTCCCGGGCGATCTCGACGGCCAGCACCGTCTCCTGGTCGGCCTTGGTGGCCCAGCCGCAGCGGTACATCATCCACAGGAACGACGGCTTGACCCACGTCATCCGGTCCCGCTTCCAGGCGGCCGGGAAGCGGCCGTCGCGCGCTGCGGGGCGGCCCAGCGCCGGCGCGTACGCCTGGTAGACGGTGACGGTGTCGGCGGTGTGCAGCGCGCGGATGCGGCAGAACGGCTCTCGGGAGGCGGGGGTTCCGGGGCTCATGACGGCCCATCCTGCCGACGCCGGGCGCCGCGGACCACCGGATTACGCGTCAGTCCTCGGCACCCCGCTCCGACGGGCCGACGGCCTCAGACGCCGCCGATGTCCTCCTGCCACAGCTCCGGGTGCGCCCCGATGAACTCCCGCATCAGCGCCGCGCATTCGCGGTCGTCCAGCAGCACCACCTGCACACCGTGCCGGGCCAGCCAGTCGTGCCCGCCGTGGAAGGTCCGGGCCTCGCCGATGACGACCCGGGAGATCCCGAACTGGCGGACCAGCCCGCTGCACAGCCAGCACGGCGAGAGCGTGGTGACCATCGTCGTGCCCCGGTAGCCGCGCCGCCGTCCGGCCGCCTGGAAGGCCACGATCTCGGCGTGCCGGGACGGATCGCCGTCCTGCACGCGGCGGTTGCGGCCCAGGCCCAGCGGCGCGCCGTCCGGTCCGTAGAGCGCCGCCCCGATCGGGACGCCGCCCTCGGCCAGCCCCGCCCGGGCCTCGGCGAGGGCCGTCGCCAGCATCGCGCGGGCCCGCTCCTGGAGGTGGTCGGGGTGCCCGGACAGATCCTCGTGGCCGTCGATGTGGCCGTAGCGGCGGACGGCCTCGCGGTCCTGTCCCCACGCCCGCGGCCGGTCCCGATCCGGTGCCTGGTCCATGCGGTCACTCTTCCCGCCCGGCCGGCCGTCGCAACGCCCGCTGGGCCGGACGGCCGTGAGGGGGGCTCAGGACGCGGCGGGCGGGGTCTCCTCGGGACCCTTGCGGCCGCCGGGTCCGTCGCCGGAGCCCCCGGCGCCGCTGCCGTCCGCGTCCTTCGGGCCGTCGCCGGGCCCGGCCTCCTTGCGGCGCAGCTCCTCCTCGCGGCGGCGCAGATCGGCCTCCCAGTCCTTCAGCAGCGTCTCGTCCTTCTTGTTCTCCTCGCGCAGCGACCGCAGGAACTCGGGGTTGTCGTCCGGTGCCACCCACGCCGCGCCGGAGTTGCGGTGCCACTCGGCGGGCGTGCCGCCCCGGCCGTTCGGGGCGCGGTCCCGCGGCCGGCCCGCCACCAGCCAGGCGATCGGCCCGATCAGCACCTCGCCGAAGAGCAGGATGATGAACACCCACGCCACCTTCGGCAGCCCGCGGACCTGCGACTCGGGGGTGTTGAGGCAGTCGATGAAGGCGTAGATCCACAGCGCCAGCACCAGTAGGAACGGCAGATACCTGAGCATGGTGGACGGTCCCCCTGGGCGCGCGGGCGGACCCGCGACGGGGCCCCGTGACCCGTACAGGGTAGTGCGTATCGGATACTGGAACGCATGGCTTACGACGATCTTCGCTCCCTGCTGCGGGCTCTGGAGCGCGAGGGCGACCTCACACGCATCAAGGCCGAGGTCGACCCGTATCTGGAGGTCGGCGAGATCGTGGACCGGGTGCAGAAGGCCGGCGGGCCGGCGCTGCTCTTCGAGAACGTCAAGGGCTCGGCGATGCCGCTGGCCATGAACGTCTACGGCACCGACCGCCGGCTCCTCAAGGCGCTCGGCCTGAGCGACTACGAGCAGATCAGCGAGAAGATCGGCGGGCTGCTCAAGCCCGAACTGCCGCACGGCTTCGTGGGCGTGCGCGAGGCGTTCGGCAAGCTGGCGAACATGACGCACGTCCCCCCGAAGAAGGTCAAGGGCGAGGCGCCCGTCCAGGAGGTCGTGCTCACCGGCGACGACGTCGACCTGGAGAAGCTGCCGGCGCTGTTCACCTGGCCCAAGGACGGCGGCTCCTTCTTCAACCTCGGGCTGACCCACACCAAGCACCCCGAGACCGGCGTCCGCAACCTCGGCCTCTACCGCCTCCAGCGCCACGACAAGCGCACCATCGGGATGCACTGGCAGATCCACAAGGACAGCCGCAACCACTACCAGGTCGCCGCCAAGCGCGGCGAGCGGCTGCCGGTCGCGATCGCCTTCGGCTGCCCGCCGGCGGTCACCTACGCCTCCACCGCCCCGCTGCCCGGCGACATCGACGAGTACCTCTTCGCCGGCTTCCTCCAGGGCAAGCGGATCGAGATGGTGGACTGCAAGACGGTCCCGCTCCAGGTCCCGGCCAACGCCGAGGTCGTCATCGAGGGGTGGCTGGAGCCCGGCGAGATGCTGCCGGAGGGCCCGTTCGGCGACCACACCGGCTTCTACACGCCACAGGAACCGTTCCCCGCGCTGAAGATCGACTGCGTCACGATGCGGCGGCGCCCGCTGCTCCAGTCGATCGTGGTGGGCCGGCCGCCGACCGAGGACGGCCCGCTGGGCCGGGCCACCGAGCGGTTCTTCCTCCCGCTCCTCAAGATCATCGTCCCGGACATCGTGGACTACCACCTCCCCGAGTCCGGCGGCTTCCACAACTGCGCGATCGTCTCGATCGACAAGAAGTACCCCAAGCACGCCCAGAAGGTGATGCACGCCATCTGGGGCGCCCACATGATGTCGCTGACCAAGCTGATCGTGGTGGTGGACGCGGACTGCGATGTGCACGACCTCCACGAGGTCTCCTGGCGGGCGCTGGGGAACACCGACTACGCCCGCGACCTGACCGTCGTCGAGGGCCCGGTCGACCACCTCGACCACGCCTCCTACCAGCAGTTCTGGGGCGGCAAGGCGGGTATCGACGCCACCAAGAAGTGGCCCGAGGAGGGCTACACCCGCGACGGGGGCTGGCCGGACATGGTCGAGTCGGACCCGGCGATCGCCGAGCGGGTGACGAAGCGTTGGAAGGAGTACGGGCTGTGAGCGCCTCTGCCGCCGCGGTACCGCAAACGGGGAAGACCAGGGCCTTCCTGCGACTCGTCGTCATCGAGCACTCGGTCTTCGCGCTGCCCTTCGCCTACATCGCCGCGTTCACCGCGATGCAGCGGCTGGACCAACACGTCCACTGGCTGCGGCTGTTGCTCGTCACCGTCGCCATGGTCGGCCTGCGCACCTTCGCGATGGCCGTCAACCGCATCATCGACCGGGAGATCGACGCCCGTAACCCGCGCACGGCCGGCCGCGAACTGGTCACCGGCGCGGTCTCGGTGAAGTCCGCCTGGACCGGCGCGCTGATCGCCGTGGTGGTCTTCCTGGGCGCGGCCGCGCTGCTCAACCCGCTGTGCCTGGTGCTGGCGCCGGTCGCCGTGGTGCCGATGGTGGTCTATCCCTACGGCAAGCGCTTCACCAACTTCCCGCACGCGATCCTCGGCCTGGCCCAGGCGATGGCCCCGGTCGGCGCCTGGCTCGCGGTCACCGGTTCCTGGTCCTGGGAGTCGGTGATCCTCGGTCTCGCGGTCGGCATCTGGATCGGCGGCTTCGACCTGATCTACGCCTGCCAGGACGTCGAGGCGGACCGCGAGAACGGCGTGAAGTCCGTGCCGGCCCGCTTCGGCGTGCCGGGCGCGCTCTGGGGAGCCCGCTGGTGCCACGTCGTCACGACCGCGCTGCTGGCGTGGTACGGCGTCGTCATCGGCGCCGGCCTCTTCTTCTGGATCGGGCTGGTGATCGTGGCGGTGGCCTTCTGCTACGAGCACGCGATCGTGCGCCCGCACGACACCTCCCGCCTCAACCGGGCGTTCTTCCAGGTCAACAGCTTCATCGGCATCGCGCTGTTCGTCTGCGCCCTGCTCGACCTGTTCGTCCGCGGGCTGACGCCGTGAACGACCCGACGCCGTAACGACGCCCGACGTCGTGAGGCCCTGACGCCCTGGCACCGCGACACCGCGGTGCCAGGGCGTTCTCGCGTTCTGAGACGTCGTGGTGCCGTGGCGTCGCGGCGACCCGACGACGTCGCGGCCCGTCGCGCTCCGGGACGCGCCGCCCGGTCGACCGTTGCAGGTGAGCCCTCGCCGCTCCGCCCTTGCTGAGCGCTCAGCCCTTCACGAGCGGCCAGGCGATCAGCCGCGGATAGCTCCACGGCTCGCCCTTGTTGGCCTTGGTCGTGGCGATGATGGCGCAGACGATCCCGGATATCGCGTAGGCCGCCATGACCACCATGACGGTCACCAGCGGCACGGCCAGCCCCGGCGGCGCCTCGCTGCTCCCGCTGTGGTCGACGGCGGCGAAGACGATCGCGCTGCCGAAGTACAGCACCACGCCGAGCACCGCGACGATGGCCTGGGTGAGGCCGAAGTTCAGCGCCTGGGTGGCGTGGTGGCGGACGTACGGGTCGTGCTTGTGGCGGGCGTTGCTCCGGAGGGACAGCGGGGCGATCCAGCCCAGGAAGCCGCCCAGGCCGCAGAACATCGAGCCCGCGGTGATGGTCAGCACCGCGCCGAGGTGCGCCCACATCGCCGGGCCCGTCGCGGGCGCGGGCGGTGGCTGGACGCCGTAGCCGGGGGCGGTCCGGTAGCCGTAGCCGGCCGCGCCGGGGTGGCCGTAGCCGCCGGGCGGGGGCTGTTGCCAGCCCGCGGACGGGCCGTGGCCCTGGTAGGGATCCGACATCTCCACTCCCCCGCCTCTGCGTCCCCGTGCCCCCGACGGGCCGCGCCCTCGTGTCGCGCGGCCGTCACGTCCCGCTCGCCGGGCCGGGAACGCCCGGATTGGGACGGCGAGTTCGAGACTACGGGACGGGTCTGACAACGGCGCCGGCCGCCGGCACCGCCCGCCCCCGCCCGCGCAGCAGGCACGCCGCCAGCACTCCGCCGATCAGCCCGAACAGATGGCCCTGCCAACTGATCCCGCTGGTGGTGGGCAGCGCGCCCCACAGGATCGAGCCGTAGAGCAGGCCGACGCCCACCCCGATCGCGATGTCCAGCGGCTTGCGCTCGATGAAGCCGCGCACCAGCAGATAGCCGAAGAGCCCGAAGACCACCCCGGAGGCGCCCGCGGTGTTGCTGTGCGCCGGGGCGGTCAACCACACGCCCAGGCCGCTGACGACGATGATCAGCAGGGCCGCGGCGAGGAACCGGCGGATGCCGCTGCGCAGCGCGGCGACGAAGCCGAGCACCAGCAACGGCAGGGTGTTGGCGGCCAGGTGTTCGAAGCCGAAGTGCAGGAAGGCGGCGGGCACCACGTCGACCAGTTCGGCCGGATCGCGGGGCTGGATGCCGAAGGTGTCCAGCGCGTTGCCGCTGAGGGTGTCGATGCCCTCCAGGACCCAGAGCAGCGCGACCCAGCCCACCATCAGCAGCAGCGCGGGCCTGGCCCCTGCGGTCCGCGGTGTCATCGCCCGCCCCCTTCGTCGTCGTTCTCGCGCGCCCGGTGGCGTCGTACCGGCGCACAGGTAGTAACGGTCGTGACGGTCCCGGTGGTTCCGCCGGATAGGCTCGATCCGTGGAGCCGCCGCACAACAACACCAGCAAGCAGGACCCGGGCCGTCGCCCGTGGGTCGTGGGAATCTCCGGCGCGTCCGGGACGCCGTATGCCGCGTCCGTGCTGCGCGGGTTGCTCGCCGCGGGGGAGGCGGTGGACCTGATCGTCAGCCGGGCGTCGCGGTTGACGCTGCTGGACGAGACCGGCATCGCCTTCCGGGACGCGCACTGGCCCAGCGACCTTCGGGAGTGGCTGGCGCGCGGCGCGGACGGCAAGCCGGACACCTTCCGGGTGACCGACGAGATGCTGGCGCGGGTGCGGCACTGGCCGGCCGGGGACCTGGCGGCGGGGCCGTCGTCGGGTTCGTACCCGGTGCGGGGGATGCTGATCGTCCCGGCGAGCACGGCGTGCGTGGCCGGGGTGGCGCTGGGGCTGTCGAAGGACCTGCTCCAGCGGGTGGCGAGCGTGACGCTCAAGGAGCGGCGGCCGTTGGTCGTCGCGGTGCGGGAGACCCCGTTGAACGGGCCGACGCTCAAGCACTTGGTGGCGCTGGACGAGGCGGGCGCCGTGGTGCTGCCCGCCTCTCCGGCGTTCTACGCGGGTGCGACGCACATCCAGGATCTGGTGGACTTCGTCGCGGGCCGGGTGCTCGATGCGGCAGACGTGCCGCACGGGCTGTACCGGCGGTGGGAAGGGGAGCTGGGGGGCGGCTCCAAGGGGGAGGCCCCCGAAGCTCGTTAGCGCTTCTTGGTGAGGGCGCGGCCGAGGCGGCGCCGGGCCCGCGGGGTAGTGGGCTGCTGGGCGGCACGAGAACGATTGGCCTGGTCCTGCAGCTCACGCATGCGGGCGTAGGCCATCTCGATCGAGTACACGGTGACAACTCCTGTTGAAAGATCGTCCTTGATCGTTCTAAATGAATCACAGGGCTAGGACCCCTGTATGCCTTAGATTCTACATGCAAAACGCAGAAACGCGGAAAGATTGGAAGGCTTGAGGGCATGGACGCGGTGGATAGGCAGCTCATTCAGGCACTTCGCGAGAACGGCAGGGCCTCCTACGCGGAACTCGGCCGGCTCGTCGGCCTCTCCGGCCCCAGCGTCACGGACCGGATCAACCGCCTCGAAGCGGCCGGAGTGATCACCGGATACCGCGCGACGGTCGACGCCGCCTCGCTCGGACTGGGCGTGACCGCCCTGGTCGGCATCTCCCTCTCGGACGCCGCCGACCACGAGGACGTCGCCCGCCGGCTCAAGGACCTCGCCGAGATCGAGGACTGCTGGTTCATCGCCGGCGACGACTCCTACATGCTCAAGGTCCGGGTCGGCGACGTGGACGGGCTGGAGCGCACCATCCGGCGGCTGTCCGGCACCAAGGGCGTCTCCCGCACACGCACCACGATCGTGCTCTCCACCAAGTGGGAGAACCGCGTCGGCGAACTCCCCGAAGAGGTCGGCTGAATCCGGCGCACGCCGTCGGCGGACGGGGGCCCCGGGCGGCGTCCAAGGGGCCTCCGTCCGCCGCGGAAGCGGGGGAGTAGGCTCGGCGAAGCCCGTTTTTCGCAGGAATGGCCGACGTTCCAGGTGGAACGGCCGGTGACACACAGAGATGGTGGGAGGCGACCCGATGGCGGCGTCGATGGATGCGGGCCTCAAGCGCGAGCTGGAGGAGAAGGTCCACGCCGGGGAGCGACTGACCCGCGAGGACGGGATCGCCCTGTACGAGTCCGACGACCTGGCGTGGCTGGGTGGCCTCGCCCACGAGGTGCGGACCCGGAAGAACGGCGACGCCGTCCACTTCAACGTCAACCGCCACCTCAACATGACCAACGTGTGCACCGCGTCCTGCGCGTACTGCTCGTTCCAGCGCAAGCCGGGCGAGAAGGACGCGTACACGATGCGCATCGAGGAGGCCGTCCGCCTCGCCAAGGCGATGGAGAACGACAACCTCACCGAGCTGCACATCGTCAACGGCCTGCACCCGACCCTGCCGTGGCGCTACTACCCGCGCTCGCTGCGGGAGTTGAAGAAGGCGCTGCCGAACGTCTCCCTCAAGGCGTTCACCGCCACCGAGATCCACCACTTCGAGACCATCTCCGGCCTGTCCGCCTCCGAGATCCTCGACGAGCTGATCGACGCCGGACTGGAGTCGCTGACCGGCGGCGGCGCCGAGATCTTCGACTGGGAGGTCCGTCAGCACATCGTTGACCACGCCACCCACTGGGAGGACTGGTCGCGGATCCACCGCCTCGCCCACGAGAAGGGCCTGAAGACCCCGTCCACCATGCTCTACGGGCACATCGAGGAGCCCCGCCACCGCGTGGACCACGTCCTGCGGCTGCGCGAGCTCCAGGACGAGACCGGCGGCTTCCAGGTCTTCATCCCGCTGCGCTACCAGCACGACTTCGTCGACATGAAGGACGGCAAGGTCCGCAACAGGCTCCAGGCGCGGACCACGATGGCCAGCGGCGCCGAGGCCCTGAAGACCTTCGCGGTCTCCCGGCTCCTCTTCGACAACATCCCGCACGTCAAGGTCTTCTGGGTGATGCACGGCGTGCAGACCGCCCAACTCGCCCTCCAGCACGGCGCCGACGACATGGACGGCTCGGTCGTCGAGTACAAGATCACGCACGACGCGGACAACTACGGCACGCCGAACAAGCTGACCCGCGACGACCTGCTGGACCTGATCCGCGACGCCGGCTTCCGCCCCGTCGAGCGCAACACCCGCTACGAGACCATCCGCGAGTACCCGGGCCCGGACCCGGAGCGCCGCGAGTCCCCGCAGCCGATGCGGCTCTGACACCGGTCGGGGCCCCACGGGGCCCCGGTAGGGTCCGCCCCATGAGCGTGCGCTTCGAGCCGGACCCCGCCGTCACCCCGGAAGTCCGGGACGGGATCTGCCAGTTGTGGGCGGACGTCTCCAACGCGGGCGGCGCGGTCGGCTTCGTCCCGCCCGTCACCCCGCAGGACGTCCGCTCCCACCTCCTGCGCCACCTCGCCGCCCTCGCCGAGGGCGGCGAGCGGCTGCTGCTCGGCCGGGACGCCGACGGCCGCGTCGTGGCCACCGCGTTCCTCACCACCAACTGGCACTGGATGTCCACCCACTGGCTGTGGGTCTCCACCGTCATGGTCCACCCCGACCTCCAGGGCCGGGGCGCCGGCCGCGCGCTGATGGCCGCGGTCGCCGACGTCGCCCGCGGCGTCGACGGCATCATCGGCCTCCGGCTCACCTGCCGCGGCGGCACCGGCCTGGACCGCTTCTACGCGTCCTGCGGCTACCGCGAGATCGGCCGCGCCCCGCGCGCGATCAAGCTCGCCGACGACGACCTCCGCGACGACCTGACGATGTGGCTCGACCTGGCCTGATGCGCCCGCGGACCGGGGGCCCGGAAGATCGCCCGGCGTCCTGTGCTTGACTGGACGGCAGACCCTTTCGGTTGCCGTTGAGAAGAAGGTCCCGACCGTGAGTAGCTCCAAGTTCGCCACGCTCCGCTACACCGCCCTTCGCATCGGCCTGTTCGTCGTCTGCTTCGCCGTGGTGTGGGTGCTGGCCTACTTCCGGATCATTCCGCTCGGCGTCGGCAACTCCAACACGATCTGGCTGCTGCTGCTCGCCATCGTCATCTCCGCGCCGCTCAGCTTCGTGCTGCTGCGCAAGCAGCGGGACGCGATGTCCGAGCAGATCGTGGCCAAGGTGGACCGCCAGAAGGAGCGGCTCGCCGCCAACCAGCGCATGGAGGACAGCCTCTAAGGCCCCGTCCGCCCACCCCGGACTGTAAGACGCGTCACGTCGGCGCGCCGTCCGTCCCCCACCCCCGTACGGCGCCCGGTCCGCGGAGTCCCAACTCCCCGGACCGGGCGCCGTTTTGTGCCCTTCGGCCCGCTCCGTGGTGCTGCGTCAGCTCTTGTCCCCGACCCAAAGATTTTCTTTGGGTTCCTCAAAGTTCGAGTGTTAACGTACTTGTCATGAAGACAGCAGCCGCGCCCTCGAAGCCCATGAGCGTCCCGCTCGTGGGGCGCCTGCACGTCGATCTTTGCCGCTGTATGTCCGCGGCCTGTTGCCGCCGCTGACCTGCCCCCAGCGGCCGGAGATCCCGCGTACGGACCTCCTGGCGCTCCTGCACGCCGTTCCCGACGCCCCGCGTCCCACGTCTTCCCGTCACCGGAGTGTGTCCGTTGTCCACGTCTGCCCAGACCCCTGCGCCCGCGAAGGCGCCCCAGACCCCGAAGACCTCCCGAATACCCAAGATCCCGTTCTGGGTCCAGATCCTGGCCGGCCTCGTCCTCGGCGTGCTGCTCGGCTGGGTCGCCAAGAGCGGTGACATCGGCTGGCTCGGCTCCACCCTGGAGCACATCGGCGACCTCTTCGTCCAGCTGCTGAAGCTGGCCGTCGCCCCCCTGGTCTTCTTCGCGATCCTGGTCTCGATCACCAACCTGCGGCAGGTCAACAACGCCGCCCGGCTGGCCACCCGCACCCTGCTGTGGTTCATGGTCACCTCACTGATCGCGGTGGCGATCGGCCTGGCCATCGGCCTGCTGACGCACCCCGGCGCGGGCACCGGCCTGACCCCCAAGGACGGCAAGCTCCCCCAGCACACCGGCTCCTGGATCGACTTCCTCACCGGCATCGTCCCCACCGACGTCATCACGCCGTTCACCCAGCTCAACGTCATGCAGATCGTCTTCATGGCGGCCGTCGCCGGCATCGCCGCGCTGCAGCTCGGGGAGAAGGCCGAACCGGTCCTCACGATCAGCCGCTCCGCCCTGGAGCTGCTCCAGAAGGCGCTGTGGTGGGTCATCCGGCTCGCCCCGATCGGCACCGTCGGCCTCATCGGCCACGCCATCGCCACCTACGGCTGGAACCTCATCGGCAAGTACGCGACCTTCACCGTCGACATCTACGTCGGCTGCGCGCTGGTCCTCTTCGTCGTCTACCCGCTGCTGCTGTCGACCGTCGCCAAGGTCAACCCGGTGCAGTTCTTCCGCGGCGCCTGGCCCGCCATCCAGCTGGCCTTCGTCTCCCGCTCCTCGGTCGGCACCATGCCGGTCACCCAGAAGGTCACCGAGCGCCTCGGCGTGCCCAAGGAATACGCCTCCTTCGCGGTGCCCTTCGGCTCGACGACCAAGATGGACGGCTGCGCCTCCATCTACCCGGCGATCGCCGCGATCTTCATCGCCCAGATCTTCAACGTCCACCTGGGCATCGCCGACTACGTCCTGATCGCCTTCGTCTCGGTCATCGGCTCCGCCGCCACCGCCGGCCTCACCGGCGCCACGGTCATGCTGACCCTGACCCTCTCGACGCTGGGCCTCCCCCTGGAGGGCGTCGGCCTGCTGATGGCCATCGACCCGATCCTGGACATGATGCGGACCGCCACCAACGTCGCCGGTCAGTCGGTCATCCCGATCCTGGTCTCGGCCCGCGAGAAGATCCTCGACCGCGACGCCTACGCCCGCGCCACCAGCGTGAACATCGCCGACGACGCGGTGGCCGGCGCCAAGGCGACGGAGGAGCGGGAGCCGGCGGTGGCCGCGGCCTGACCGGCCGCGGGCCCGGTCCGTACCGGCCCCGGCCCGCAACGCAGTTCACCGCAGCGCCCCTGCGGCCCGTTCTCCCTACGGGCCGCAGGGGCGCTGCGGTGCGTGCGGCGGGCCTGCCCGACAGGGCCCAACGGGGCTCTGCTGCGGCTCGGTTGTGCCCCAGCGGTTACCGCCCGCCCCGTTGCGCCCCGGTGTGGGCCACGATCGCGTCCGTCAGCGGGCGGTGGGTCTGCGGTGGCAGGGCATGCCCCATCCCCGGGACCTCCACCACCGCGGCGTTCCCGATCACCTGCGCGAGGTGCCGCGGGTGCGGCGGCGGGAACACCGGCTCGGCCGGCGCGGAGACCACCAGCACCGGCACCGCGTTCCGCGCCAGCGCGTCGGTGCGGAGCATCCCGCCGTCGTCGGCGCGACCGTGGGCGGTGCCGACGTGGTGGTGCCCGGTGTGCGCGACGACCCGGCGCTCCAGCGCGTCGAAGTAGCCCTCGTCGAAGGGCAGTTGACCACCGGCGAGTGCCCGCCAGTGGGTGATCCGGCGCGCGATCTCGGCCTCCTCGCCCTGGTCCACCACCGGGCGCGCCCACAGCTCCAGCACCTCCGGGGCGATGCCCGGCAGCTCCGCCACCGGGACGGTGCCGCCGTCGGGCCGGGTGTACGGGGTGGTGCTGAGCGCGCAGGTGCCGATCAGGGTGGCGCTGAGCAGCCGTTCCGGACGGTCGGCGAGCGCCATCTGGACGAGCATGCCGCCCAGCGACATCCCGACGAGATGCGCCCGCTCGACGCCGAGTCCGTCCAGTACGGCGACCACGTCGGCCGCGAGGTCCGCGATCCGGTACGGCCGTTCCTCGAACGACCAGGTGGAGCGGCCGGTGTCCCGGTGGTCGTAACGGATCACCCGGTGGTGCGCGGCCAGCGCGTCCACCAGGGGCTCCGGCCAGCCGACGCCGGTGGCCTGGGCGCCCATGACCAGCAGCAGCGGGGGCGCGTCGACGGGGCCGCGCTGTTCGGTCCAGAGCCGGATGCCGGGGGCGGCCTCGACGAAGCGTTCCTCGGTACCGGGGCGCTCCGTGGCGCGTGGCGCGGTGCCGTGTTGTTCGGTGCCGTGTTGTTCGGTTTCCGCCGTCGTTTGCCTGCGGCGGGGCTGCGGGTGTGGCTGGTGGGGCGGCTGCGGCATGGGGATCTCCGGGGGTGTGCCTCTTCGCGTGTGCTGCCGTGCGTGAGAGGGGACGGGTGGGCCGCGCCGGGTGGGCCCTGTGGCCGGTTGTGGCCGTGGGAGTTGCGTGGCGCGATGCGCCACGAATACGCGACGAACCGTATCGTCTCGTCATGGCCGCATCGTGTCAACCAAGGGGGGCGTGGAAAACGAAGATCGTAAACTTACCCGGCGGTCAATGCCGCGCAGGGGGCGGGACGATGGAGGGGCTTCAGGGTGGGAGCTGCCAAGAGCAAGCGGGTGCCGCGGGCCATACGGGAGCAGCAGATGATGGACGCCGCGGTGCGGACGTTCGCTCGGCGGGGGTACCGGGCGGCCTCCATGGACGAGATTGCCGAACTCGCCGGCGTCTCCAAGCCGTTGGTCTATCTCTACCTCAATTCCAAGGAAGACCTGTTCAGCGCCGTCATCCGGCGTGAGTCGGCCGCCCTGGTGGCGGCCGTGACCGCGGCCGTGGAGCCGGGGGTCGCCGCCGACCGGCAGCTCTGGAGCGGGCTGATCGGCTTCTTCGCGCACACCGCCGAACACCCGGACGGCTGGGCGGTGTTGCACCAGCAGGCGCGGACGCAGGGGGAGCCGTTCGCGGTCGAGGTGGCCGCGACGCGGGCGGAGATCGTGCGGTTCGTGACCGGGCTGGTCGCGGCCGCCGCGAAGGAGGCGGGGTGCGCGGGGGAGCTGGCCGACCGCGAGGTGGCGGGCCTGGCGCACGCCCTCGTCGGTGCCGCGGAGTCGCTCGCCGAGTGGGCCAACGCCCGTACGGCCGACGGGACTTCGGCGTTCGGCTACTCGGGCGAGGGCGAGCCGCCGACGGCCAAGGAGGCGGCGGCGACGCTGATGAACTTCGTGTGGGTGGGGTTGGGGCGGCTGATGGCGGGGGAGCGGTGGGCCGCTGGGGAGTGAGGGGGCGTTCTCTTTGGCGCGGTCCTGCGGCCCGGTGGGGGCGGGTGCGGTGTGGTGGGCGCGGGGGCTCTGTGGCCTCCCGTCGGTGGGGGCTTGCGTCTCGCGGGATCTGTTCGGTGGGTGGGGCCGGGGCAGTGTCCCGGGACACTCCCCCGGCCTTCGGCCGGGAGGCGCCCCCGCGGTGGGGGCGCCCCTGGTGTGTGGATGGGGACTGCCCGGGCTTCGCTCCGGATCCTGCGGGCGCACCCCGGGACAGCCCCTCCGGCCCGCGCCGTCGCCGACTCTCCGCCGGTGGGCCCGGTCCGGCCGTCCGCTGGCCGTTGGCGTGCGCCGTCGGCGACTTCCCGCCGGTGGGTCCGGTCGCCACTGCACGCTGGCTTTGGGCTCGGGGCGTGGGGTGCGCGCTCCGCTGTGAGATGGGGCGCGTTTGTGAAAGGGGTTGCCCTGGCTCTGGAGCCGGGGGCCTTCGCGCGTCAAACTGGAACCCCCGTGTCACCTCTGTGGGGGAGGTGGCACGGGGCCTGCCTTCTGACGGGTTCCTAACGAGGGGGCAGCGCCACCGCGGTCTGCATCTGGCAGGAGTTGCACCAGAACGCCCATCCGTTGGCGTCCACGGAGCGCGAACCGCAGGCCAGACACGGGTCGCCGACGAAGCTGGCCGCGACCCACGCGCCGGCCGATGCGGCCCGTCGGCCCGCCGCCGCCCGTTCTTCCGCGTAGCAGGGAATGCACACGCCGCCCTCCCGGCCGGGCAGTTTCATCGGGCGCAATCCGCAGGCGGCGCACGGGAGCCTGCCGACGTACTGGGCGTCCAGGCCGACCGGATTGCCGTTTCTGCTGAAGGCCGCCATGGCCTCCCTCCTCTATGCCAGGACGGTTCCGGTGCCGGCGCAGCCGGAGCACTGCGTGGTGACCTTGTGGCCGCCAGGGGTCTCCCACTCGACGGTGCCCGCGCCGCCGCAGTCCGGACAGGGTTTCTGCGGGGGCATGTTCTCGCTCATTCTGCCCACGGTAGGACTTGTCATGTGGCCGTGTGACCACTTTCCGTGATCGTGGTGAAGGGCTGGGCGTGGAGGCGAGAGCGGGTCCGGTTTTTCCGGGACTGGTCGAATTTGGGGATCGGGGTGCCCGGGGCGGGGAGGGCGCAGGCCAGGGCGGTGGTCGGTGGCCCGGAGGTGGGAATGGCGGTGGTTTTCCGGCGCGGGAATCTTGGAAATCCGCAATCCGAACTTGCTGGGGCGGGGTATTTCCGAGGGTTCTCGGGGGAGGGGAATTCCGCGTTCCGTTCCCGGCGAGGGGGATCGGCGGCGGGGTCGGCGTGGGGTGCCGGAAGGGGGCGGCGCCGGGTGGTGGATGGAGTGGTCGGCGCGCCGGTCGGGAGCGCCAGGCGCCCAATATTCACGAGGTATTCATTTTTCGGCGCGGGGGGTGGTGTGGCTACGAAAGGCTGTACAAAAGGCAGGAGCCCCACGCTCCGCCGAAGCGGAGTGGGGCTCCTTGGGTACTACTTATCGACTTGTAGAGGAGAAGCCGGAGCGATTGGCTCAGGCCGGGGAGACGTTCTCCGCCTGCGGGCCCTTCGGGCCCTGGGTCACGTCGAAGGTGACCTGCTGGTTCTCCTCAAGGGAGCGGAAACCGGTGGCGTTGATCGCCGAGTAGTGGACGAAGACGTCCGGGCCGCCGCCGTCCTGGGCGATGAAGCCGAAGCCCTTTTCAGCGTTGAACCACTTGACGGTTCCGGTAGCCATGAGCCCTCCTTGGGCCAAAGGGTTGCCCTGCTCCAGAACCTGCAAAGAAGTCTGAAAACTACAAAAGCCTGCGGTCACATGCTCCGCAGGCTCTGTACTGCAAGGGAAACCAAACTGCAACTTGGCCTGAGCCTAGCATGGTGCGCTCCGAAGGCGGAAGAGCCAAAGATCACGTTTGGCCGGGGGAAGGAAAGGCCACGCCGGGCCCCCGGCGTCCGCCGGCGGAAGCCACGGGTCTAGCCTCCGCATGTGGACAATTCAACCTTCGGAGACACACTCGCGGGAGCCGACGCCGACCACCGTCGCAGCCGGCCGCGGGTGGGCCACATCCAGTTCCTGAACTGCCTGCCCCTTTACTGGGGCCTGGCCCGTACGGGCACCCTCCTTGATCTGGACCTCACCAAGGACACCCCGGAGAAGCTCAGCGAGCGGCTGGTGCGCGGGGAGCTCGACATCGCGCCGATCACCCTCGTCGAGTTCCTGCGCGCCGCCGACGACCTCGTCGCCTTCCCCGACCTCGCGGTCGGCTGCGACGGGCCGGTCATGTCCTGCGTGATCGTCTCGCAGAAGCCGCTGGAGCAGCTGGACGGCGCCCGGGTCGCCCTCGGGTCGACGTCCCGGACCTCCGTCCGGCTGGCGCAGCTCCTGCTCGCCGAGAAGATCGGCGTGCGGCCCGACTACTTCACCTGCCCGCCGGACCTCGGGCTGATGATGCAGGAGGCCGACGCGGCGGTGCTGATCGGCGACGCCGCGCTCCGCGCCAACCTGCACGACGGGCCCGCACTGGGCCTGGACGTCCACGACCTGGGCCAGATGTGGAAGGACTGGACGGGACTGCCGTTCGTCTTCGCGGTCTGGGCCGCCCGGCGCGACTACCTGGAGCGCGAGCCGGAGGTCGTCCACCAGGTGCACGAGGCGTTCCTGGCCTCGCGCGACCTGTCGCTGGAGGAGGTCGGCAAGGTCGCCGAGCAGGCCGCCCGCTGGGAGCACTTCGACGCGGACGTGCTGGAGCGGTACTTCACGACGCTGGACTTCCGGTTCGGGCCCGAGCAGTTGGGCGGCGTCATCGAGTTCGCGCGCCGGGTGGGACCGACGACCGGCTTCCCGGCCGATGTGGCGGTGGAACTGCTGGCGGCGGAGCGGGCCGGCGCGCGGCCGTAGCGGGCCCGTGACCGCCTCGGGGCGCGGCCGGAGGTTGCGGGGCTACGGCGCCGGCGTCGGGCCGCGCAGGACCCGGCTGATGGCCTCCAGGCTCGCGTCCCGCATCCCGCGGACGTAGCTGCGGGCGTTGTGGCCGCCGCCCTCGATGACGTGCAGCCGGGCGTGGACCGGCCCCTTGGCGTACCGCTGCACGAAGCGCTCCAGATTGGCCCGGCCGCTCTCCTGCGTGCCTATCTGGAACTGGACGAAGACGTCCGGGGCACCTGGGCGGGCGGCCAGGCGCTGCGCCAGCCACTCCGGGTCGTTGGCCCGTTTCGCCGCATCGTGGCCCCGCCACAGGGGCGAGTCCGGGCGGGTGTCCGGGCCGCTGGCGATCACCGCCTTGAAGCGGTCCGGGTGCGCCAGGACCTGCTTCAGGGCGACGAAACCACCGGACGAGGAGCCCATGAACCCCCACCCGTCCCGGCTGGTGAACGTCCGGAAGTTGGCCCTGACCAGGTCGGGCACGTCGTCGGACATCCAGGTGCCCATCTTCGGCTGCCCGGGGATGTCGCTGCCGTCGTAGTAGCGCTTGCCGGGATTGAGGACCGGCATCGCCACGATGAACGGCCTGCCGCGCCCCAGGGCCGCCAGGTCCGTGACGGTCTTCTGGAGCTTGAGCTGGGGGTTGCTCCAGTAGTTGACGGGGAAGCCGTAGCTGCCGGGCAGGGCGATCAGGACGGGGAAGGCGCTGTTCCGGTAGCGGTCCTCGTAGTACTCCTTCGGCGCCCAGACCCACACCTCTCCGGTGAACCCGGACTTCGTGCCGCGCAGGGTGGTGACGCCGATCTTCGTGCCGTCGCCGAGCGTCGCCGCCGTACGGAAGTCGGCCCGCGGGCCGGTCGGCATCCGGACGGCCGGGTCCGACGCGACCGCCGGCGCCGGGCCGGGCACGCCCTCGGGCAGCGACCGGCTGAACGACATCGGCTCACCGGTGTCGTTCAGCACGTCCAGGTACTTGACGGCGGGGTAGACGCAGAGGCCGAACACGGCAACCAGGCCGGTGAGGAAGGACATCCGCCACCGGGGACGGGCCGGCCGGTCGTCCCGTGAACGGGCGCGGCGGGTACGGCCGATGAGGCCGCGACGGGGGCTGCGGTACCGCCGGCGCGGGTCGTACGGGCGGTCCCCGGGGGTGTGATGCATGGGCGTTCTCCCGATGGACGGGCCCTGGGCGGGGGTGAGGGGCCGATGACCGGCTTGTGCCCTGTTTGATGCGGAAAGCGGGTTCCCGGTTTCGGGGGCCCGGCATGAACTCGGTCATAAGCTGAGGGCTGCCGTCTGGAGGGGGAGGCGCCATGGAACCGTTGGCCGCGGACGACCCACGGGTCCTGGGCGGATACCGGCTGCTCGGCCGCCTGGGGGCGGGCGGCATGGGCCGCGTCTACCTGGGGCGCAGCGCGGGCGGCCGCACCGTGGCGGTGAAGGCGGTGCACGCCCAGTACGCCGCGGACGAGCAGTTCCGGGCCCGTTTCCGGCGCGAGGTCGCCTCGGCGCGACGGGTCGGCGGCGCCTGGACCGCGCCCGTCCTGGACGCCGACCCCGACGCCGCCGTCCCCTGGGTCGCCACCGGCTACGTCGCCGGCCCCTCCTTGGCCCGCGCCGTCGCCGACCACGGCCCGCTCGCCGCACCCTCCGTACGGGCCCTGGGCGCCGGCCTGGCCGAGGCGTTGACCGCGGTGCACGCGCTGGGGCTCGTCCACCGGGACGTCAAGCCCTCCAACGTGCTGCTCACGCTCGACGGGCCCCGGTTGATCGACTTCGGGATCGCCCGGGCAACGGACGGCACCGTCTCGCTGACCTCCACCGGGGCCTCGGTCGGTTCACCCGGCTACATGGCGCCCGAGCAGATCCTCGGCAACGGTGCGGAAGGGGCCGCCGACGTCTTCTCCCTGGGGGCGGTGCTGGCGTTCGCGGCAACCGGGACCAGCCCGTTCCCCGGGGACTCGTCCGCCGCGCTGCTCTACAAGGTGGTGCACGAGGAACCCGAACTGGGCCCGGAACTCACCGGCGCCCTGCGCGAGTTGGTGGCCTCCTGTCTGGCGAAGGACCCGGCCCGGCGGCCCACCCCGGAAGCGGTCGCGGCCCGGCTCGCGGGCGGCGCCGGCGCGGCCGCGCTGGTGCGCGCCGGATGGCTGCCCGGCCCGCTCGTCGAACAGGTCAGCCGGCAGGCGGTGGCGCTGTTGGATCTCGATGCGGGGGATGCGGGGGCTGCTGCGGCCTTCGGCGTTGGGGGAGTTGGGCCGGGTGTCGATGACTCGGGCACCGGTGGCCCGGATGCGGGCGACTCGGACGCCTCCGGCCCGTTGGTGGGAACTGCGGTGCCCGGAGGGGCATTTGGGCCGCCGGACCCCTCGTACGGGGGCGGGGTGGAGGCGGCAACCGAGACGGCTTCGGATGCCGAAGCCGCATCCGGAACGGCCTCCGGGCTGATCCCGTTCGACAGCCCGGTGCAGGGGGTAGGAGACGCAACACCTGGGGTGGGCGCGCCTACCGGGCCGGGAACCGGGGCGGGCCCCGTGCCCCCGCAGGTCGCCTGGCCCGAGGCCGGTACTCCGCGGGCCGCGTCCACGTACCCGCCTCGGCCCGTGCCCGGCGCCGTGCCCTCGTCCGCGTCCCCCTCGGGCATCGCCGACCTGCCGACCGGCTCCACGCCCTCCCGGGACGCCGCGCTCGCCCCCAAGGAGCGACGGATCGCGCTCAGTGGTGTGCTCGGCGGCAAGGACCGGCCCCGGAGGATGAGCTGCACCCTGGTGCTCTCGGTGGCCGGTGCGCTGGCGGTCGCCACCACTGCCGGGGTGCTCTTCGGCGTGCTCAAGGGGCCGGGGGGCGGCGGCAGCGCCGCCGAACCACCGTCCGGCCAGCGCCCCTCCACCCTGCCCTCCACGCCCGCCCAGGGTGCCGACCGCGGCGTCCCGCACGCCTTCCTGGGCACCTGGAACGGTTCCGTCACCATGGCCAACGGCATCCCCAACGGCACCATCTCCAGCGTCATCACGGCCGGCCACAAGGGCAACGTCGTCGTACGGACGACCTACGACGCGCTGCTCGTGCGCTGCCGGGCCAAGGCGAAGCTGCTGTCGGCCACCGACCGCGCACTGGTGCTCCAGGAGAGCCCCGACGGCACCCAGGGGCCGGGCTGCACCGGCAACACCTCCACCGTCACCTACACCCTCGGCACCGACGGCACGCTCACCTTCGCCTCGGACGACAAACGGGGCGGCACCCCCAAGGCGACCCTGACCAAGAGCGGCGGCTGACGGCGTCGCCGCCGCCCGCGGACCGGCCGCCAGCAACGTTGTCAGACCCCTGGCGTACGCTGGTTCACGCCTTCAGTCCGACTTGTCAGTGCCAACTGTCAGCCTCCGAAAGGGACACCCCGGTGACCGAGAACGCCGACCTCCAGTCCGTACTCGACCGCGCCGCACAGGGTGGCCGCATCACCCCCGAGGAGGCGCTCGACCTGTACCGCTCCGCGCCGCTGCACGCGCTGGGCCAGGCCGCCGACGCCGTCCGCCGCCGCCGTTACGCCGGCACGGAGCACATCGCGACGTACATCATCGAGCGCAACATCAACTACACCAACGTCTGCGTGACGGCCTGCAAGTTCTGCGCCTTCTACGCCGCGCCCAAGGACACCAGGAAGGGCTGGACCCGCGACCTCGACGACATCCTGCGGCGCTGCGCGGAGACCGTCGAGCTGGGCGGCACCCAGATCATGTTCCAGGGCGGTCACCACCCGGACTACGGCGTCGAGTACTACGAGAAGCACTTCGCGGCCATCAAGAAGGACTTCCCCCAACTGGTCATCCACTCCCTCGGCGCGTCCGAGGTCGAGCACATGGCCCGGATCTCCGGGGTGAGCATCGAGGAGGCGATCCAGCGGATCCACGCCGCGGGCCTGGACTCCTTCGCCGGCGCCGGCGCGGAGCTCCTCCCCGCGCGCCCCCGCAAGGCCATCGCGCCCCTGAAGGAGTCCGGCGAGCGCTGGTTGGAGATCATGGAGGCGGCGCACAACCTGGGCGTGGAGTCCACGTCCACGATGCTGATGGGCACCGGCGAGACCAACGCCGAGCGCATCGAGCACCTGCGCATGATCCGCGACGTGCAGGACCGGACGGGCGGCTTCCGCGCCTTCATCCCGTACACCTACCAGCCCGAGAACAACCACCTGAAGGGCCAGACCCAGGCGACCCTCTTCGAGTACCTGCGCATGATCGCGATCGCGCGCATCTTCCTCGACAACGTCGCCCACATCCAGGGCTCGTGGCTGACCACCGGCAAGGAGATCGGCCAACTGTCGCTGCACTACGGCGCGGACGACCTCGGCTCGATCATGCTGGAGGAGAACGTGGTCTCCTCGGCCGGCGCCAAGCACCGCTCCAACCGCCAGGAGATCATCGACCTGATCCGCAAGGCGGGCCGGGTCCCGGCGCAGCGCGCGACGACGTACGAGCACCTGGTCGTCCACGACGACCCGGCCAACGACCCGGTCGACGACCGCGTCGTCTCGCACCTCTCCTCGACGGCCATCGAGGGCGGCACCGCCCACCCGGAACTGAAGCTCATCGACGCCAACTGACGTCCGCCGACCAACCGGCCGACCGACCGCCAACCGGCCGGTGGGCGGCTGCGGTTGACGATCGGCTGCGGATGGCGTGCGGCTGCGGTTGGCGACGTCCGGCCGCCGGCCCGACCGCGGCCGGTCGCGTCACCGTCGTTCCGCGTGATGCCGCTTCACTCCACGTCATTCCGCGGGGCAACGTCATTCCGCGGGGCACGCCACGTCCGAACCGGACACGTCCGAGGCGGGCACATCCGGAACCGGACCGTCAACCGGTCACGAGAGCCCGCCAGTCGGTCACGAGAACCCACGGTCACGGGAAGCCCATGCTGACGCTGCATCGAGTACGAGCCGTCCGGCTCACCGCCGCCGAGGACGCCGAGCCGCTCCTCGGGCACGCGGTCGTCGTCGACGGTGACCGGCTGGCCGCCGTCGGCCCGTACGAGGAACTGGTGGCGGCCTACGGCACGGCCCGGGTCCGGGAGTGGGACGGGACGCTGACCCCGGGGCGCCACGAACCGGACGGCGCGGCGCTGTTGGAGGCCGCCTACCACCCCGATCCACGCGAGGCCGCCGAACTGGGCACCGAGCCGCTGACCGGCGCGGCGCTGGCCGCCCTCCCCATGACCGAGGCCCGCTGGGGCGCCAGCGCCCGGCGCGGCCTCCAGCGCCTGCTGGCCGCCGGCACCACCAGCCTCGCCGGCCCGTTCACCCGTCCCACGGTCCGCACCGCGGTCCACCGCTCCGGCCTCCGCGAAACCGTCACCCCCGCCCGAACGCCTGCGGGTGCACCGCGCCGCCTCACCCCGGGCGCCCCGGCCGACTTCGCCGTCTTCGCCCCGGACGGCACCTGCCTGGCCACCGTCCTCGCCGGCCGCCTCCTCCACCGCCGCCGCTGAACCACCCCGCACCACATGCACCTCACACCTGCACTTCCCCACACCTCTCACCACCACCATCACCACTCCCACAACCCCCACCACCATCACTGCGCCCATCACGCTCTGCGGCACCAACTTCGCACTCCGTAACGAAGTTGGGAACACTTCACGCTCCGTAATCGTTGCCGGAGTAAGAGGAGGAGGCGGCGCGACGCGGGGAGAGCGGACCGGAGGTGCGGCAGGCGCGCGGCGCGGGACTCCTGAGGCAGGGCGGCGACGGTGGAGGAGGCGGACGGGAGACGTCGGGTGTGCGCGGGAGGCGCGCGGGGGAGTGACGGACGCGGGAGGGGAGTGCAAAGCGCAGAGGCGCATGCGAGCGTCAAGAACACGTCAAGGCGCGCCGTTTGTGCATCAGGGCGGTGTCAACGGAAGCGGAGTGGGCGATTCAGGCCGGAAAGATCATGTTCGCGGGGACGGCCGTCGCCCGGCCGCTCACGATGCACTGCGCACCGCTAGACCGCCCGGAATGTCAGAGGGGGGCATGACGGCCGTCCCCGACCAATCACTTCCGTTCGCTCGGTCACTTCCGTGCGCTCAGCCAACGCCCGAGATCCGCCGGGCGGGCCCCGAGATCCGTCGGGCGGGCGACGCACCCGCAGAATCGGGCGGCGTGGGGCGTGGGGCGTGGGGCGTGGGGCGTGGGGCGTGGGGCGTGGTGCAGCGCGGGCCCGGGGTGCGGGCCGGGTGGCGGGTCGGTCGGGGCGCCCGGTGCCGGGGGCCGTCTCGGCACGGTGGACAATGGCCGGGTGACCCGAGCATCCCTGGACAAGCAGCCGCACGAAGTCGCCGCGATGTTCGACGACGTGGCGGCACGGTACGACCTCACCAACGACGTGCTCTCGCTGGGCCAGGCGCGGCTCTGGCGCAAGGAGGTGGACCGCGCGGTGGCCGCGCGGCCCGCGGAGCGGGTGCTCGACCTCGCGGCCGGGACCGGTACTTCCTCGTTGCCGTTCGCGCAGAACGGGGCGTAC
Source organism: Streptomyces sp. NPDC090442 (assembly GCF_044769405.1). Taxonomy (NCBI): domain Bacteria; kingdom Bacillati; phylum Actinomycetota; class Actinomycetes; order Kitasatosporales; family Streptomycetaceae; genus Streptomyces; species Streptomyces sp. NPDC090442. The sequence continues at coordinate 61,202 of NZ_JBIVXW010000020.1, read as the reverse complement.
GTCGTGCCGTGCGACTTCTCGGTCGGGATGTTGGGGGAGGGGAAGAAGCGGCGCCCGTGGCTGCCGTTCACGGCGGGGGACGGGACTCGGCTGCCGTTCGCGGACGGGGTGTTCGACGCCGTCACCATCTCCTTCGGGTTGCGGAACATCCAGGACACCGATGCGGCGCTCGCCGAGCTGTACCGCGTCACCAAGCCCGGTGGACGGGTGGTGATCTGTGAGTTCAGCGAGCCGACCTGGGCGCCGTTCCGGACCGTCTACACCGAGTACCTGATGCGGGCGCTGCCGCCGGTCGCCCGTGCGGTCAGCAGCAACCCGGAGGCGTACGTCTACCTCGCGGAGTCCATCCGCACGTGGCCCAACCAGCCCGAGTTGGCCGCCCGGCTCCAGGGCGTGGGCTGGACCGAGGTCGCCTGGCGCAATCTGACCGGCGGGATCGTGGCGCTGCACCGGGGCGTCAAGCCGCAGTCCGCGGAGGGCTGAGCCGCACCTACCGAGGCCGAGGCCTAGGCCGAGGCTGGGCGCCGAGATGGGGCCGGGCAGCCGGGAAACCGGGCGCGGGTGGGCCGGAGCCGGCCGAGGGCCGAGCCGGGTCCGCCGAGGGTGGAGCCGGCGGCCTGCTGTGTGCGGCGGACCCGGCCGGCCGTGAGGTGCGAGCCCGGCCGGCCGGGGGTCGGGTCAAGCCGGTACGAGTCAACCCAGTAGGCGCACCCGCGCCGAGGAGAGCCGAGCCGGCGCAAGTCGAGCCGGCAGGTGAGCCCGCGCCGGCAGGAGTCGAGCCGGCCGGCGGGGCGAGCCAACGTGCCGGCCCGTGTTGGCCGTTCGCCGAGGCGCCGAAGGGGCGAGGGGTCGGAGGGGGCGAGGGGACCGAAATGCGAGCGTGCTCGCTGTTGTCCGGCGGGCTCGGTGGGATTGGGGTGGCGCGCAGAGGGCCCGTCCGCAGTTGCGCAACTGCGGACGGGCCCTCTGGCTTTACGGCGGGGCGGCCGGCGGGTGGTGGCCGGCCTGTTCGGTGGTTACTTCTTGAAGGCGTAGTCCATGAGCTTCTTGGCGTCGGCGGTGCGGTTGTTCAGGTTCGGGGAGGCGAGCACCGTGCCGATGACGGTCTTGCCACCGCGGGTGGCGGCGAAGACCAGGCAGTACTTGGCCTCCGGGCCCGAACCGGTCTTCACGCCGATGGTGCCCTTGTAGCTGCTGAGCAGGTTGTTGGTGTTGGTCCACGACATGTAGCGGTAGCCGCCGTTGCTCGTGGCGACCTTCTGCTTGGTGGACGTGGTGCCCACGACCGTGCGGAAGGTGGAGAACTTCATCGCGTTGCCGGCCAGCTTGGTCAGGTCGCGCGGGGTCGAGTAGTTCTTGCCACGCCCTATTCCGTCGAACGAGTCGAAGTGGGTGTTCTTCATCCCGAGGTTCTTGGCGGTGGTGTTCATCTGGCCGATGAACGACTTCACCCGGGCGTCGCGGGTCGAGCCGGTGCCGAACTTGTCGGCCAGCGCGTAGGCGGCGTCGCAGCCGGACGGGAGCATCAGCCCGTAGAGGAGCTGGCGGACCGTCACCTTGTCGCCGACGATCAAGTGGGCTGACGAGGCCCAGTTGTTGTTGACGATGTAGTCGCTGTACGCCTTCTGGATCGTGACCTTGGAATCCAGGTTGAGGTTCTTCTGGGCCAGCACCACCCGGGCCGTCATGATCTTGGTGGTGGAGCCGGTGGACCGGCGGGTGTCCGCGGCCTTGGCGAACAGCGTCGAGCCGGTGCCGTTGTTCATCACGAAGCCGCCCGCGGCGGTGATCGTGGGGGTCGGGAGGGCGGCGGCCTGCGCCTGGGAGCCGAACGCCCCGGCGGTCAGGACGGCTCCGGTGGTGACGGCCACGGCGGAAGCGCGCCGGATGCCCTTGATGCCTTTGATGCCGATTTTCAAAGTAGATGCTCCAAATACCCCTGCGTTGCGGCCACATGGGCGTGCCGCTGACTCTTGAGACACTCATAGGGCGGCGATGGATGCGCCGCGGACGGACAGTTTTTCGTCAATTCCGTAGGCGGCGGGTTACGGGGGGTGAGCGGGCTGCGGGGTGGGGCGTCGCGGCCGCGGACGTCCGTGGACAACCCTTCAGTTTCCGATCAGCACGGCCCTCATAGACTGCGACGGGGCTCCGAAGCGCCAGAGCCAGAGCCAGCTACCGACTTCCGGGAGACAACGCCGTGACCGAGTCCGCGTCCGTGACCGAGTCCGTGACCACACCCCGATCGGAGCACAGCGCGGACGTGATCGTCGTCGGTGCCGGGCCCGCCGGTTCGGCCACCGCCTACCACCTCGCCAAGTCCGGTCTGGACGTGCTGCTCCTGGAGAAGACCGCGTTCCCGCGCGAGAAGGTCTGCGGGGACGGGCTCACCCCGCGCGCCACCAAGCAGTTGATCGCGATGGGCATCGACGTCTCCGAGGAGGCCGGCTGGCTGCGCAACAAGGGGTTGCGCATCATCGGCGGCGGCTCCCGGCTCCAGCTCGACTGGCCGGAACTCGCCTCCTTCCCGGACTACGGACTGGTCCGCAAGCGCGACGACTTCGACGAGCAACTGGCCCGGCAGGCCCAGAAGGCCGGCGCCCGGCTCCACGAGCGCTGCAACGTGGGTGCCCCGATCGTCAACGAGCTGACCGGGAACATCACCGGCGTGCACGCCAAGTTGGGCGAGGAGAAGGAGCCGGTGACCTTCCACGCCCCGATCGTGGTCGCCGCCGACGGCAACTCCACCCGGCTGTCGCTCGGGATGGGCCTGCACCGGCGCGAGGACCGGCCGATGGGCGTCGCGGTGCGGACGTACTTCACCTCGCCGCGGCACGACGACGACTACCTGGAGTCCTGGCTGGAGCTGTGGGACCGCCGCGGCGCGCAGGACCGGCTGCTGCCGGGTTACGGCTGGATCTTCGGCATGGGCGACGGCACGAGCAACGTCGGTCTCGGGATCCTCAACTCCAGCTCCGCCTTCCGGGAGTTGGACTGGCGGGAGATCCTCAAGGCGTGGTGCGCGTCCATGCCGGAGGACTGGGGGTACACGCCGGAGAACATGACCGGGCCGATCCGCGGCGCGGCCCTCCCGATGGCCTTCAACCGCCAGCCGCACTACACGCGGGGTCTGCTGCTGGTCGGCGACGCGGGCGGGCTGGTGAACCCGTTCAACGGCGAGGGCATCGCGTACGCCATGGAGTCCGGCGCGATCGCGGCCGAGGTGATCGTCCAGGCGCAGGCGCGGGCCACCTACGCCCAGCGCGAGCTGGCGCTGCAGCGCTACCCGAAGGTCCTCAAGGACACCTACGGCGGCTACTACTCGCTGGGCCGGGCGTTCGTGAAGCTCATCGGCAACCCGAAGGTGATGCAGATCGCCACCCAGCGCGGGCTGACGCATCCGCTGCTGATGCGGTTCACGCTCAAGATGCTGGCCAACCTCACGGATCCGACGGGCGGCGACGCGATGGACCGGATCATCAACGGGCTGAGCAAGGTCGCGCCGAAGGCGTGACGAGGCGGGGCGCCCGCCCCTCCTCGCACGTGTCCGCCTCCGCATGCGCCGTCGCGCCCCGCTGACCGGGCGCGATGACCTCAACGGGCCGGTCCCCTCCCCGGGGGCCGGCCCGTCGTCACATCGTCCGCGCGCGATCCGTCGGTGCAGTGACGGGGAAGCCGGCAGGGCTTCGCCGGTCGGTTTGCCGTGAGAAGAGTGGATTTCCGTGAGGAGCGCAGCGATGGACGCACGTATGCAGAACCCCGTGACGGTCATTCCGGAGGCCCTGTCTCCGCTGTTGGCCGTGGCGGAGGCGGCCCGCAGCGGCGGGGTGCCGCAGGAGACGATGGAACTGGTGCACCTGCGGGTCAGCCAGATCAACGGGTGCAGTTACTGCGTGGACGGCGGGATCAAGAGTGCCCGTAAGGCGGGGGTGGCCGACGACAAGGTGTGCACGGTCGCGGCGTGGCGGGAGGCGTCCTACTTCAGTGACGAGGAGCGGGCCGCGCTGGCGCTCGCCGAGGCCGCGACCCGGCTCGCGGACCGTCCCGACCCGGTGCCGGACGCGGTCTGGGACGCGGCCGCCGACCACTTCGACGCGCGTCAACTGGCGGCGCTGGTCCTGATGGTCGGGTTGACGAACCTGTTCAACCGGCTCAACGCCACGACCCGGCAGCCGGCCGGCGCGGGCTGGTAGGCCGCCGTCGTAGCCGTGGCCCGGGCGGCCCGCACGGGGGCCCGGAGCGTCGGATCCCCCGCCATGTCCGGGTCAGGTCAACTCTCCTGACCCTTTGGGGGAGATGATCCCTTGAGTGCGTGACCCGTTGGATATCCGACCCTTCGGGGGCATAACGGAACCGCCCCTCCCGAGCGGGGAAGGGGCGGTTCCGCGGTGCGCGCTGTAGGGCGCCGCGGTGGTGTCAGAGGACGCGCACCGCGCCGGTGGGCATGTCGTAGCTGAGCGGGCGCTCGACGATGCCGGTGCTCGGGTTCTGGGCGCCGATGAAGTTGCCGTTCCCGACGTAGACGGCGACGTGGTAGGCGCTGCCGGCGCTGCCCCAGTAGAGGATGTCGCCGACCTGGAGGTTGCCGAGGCCGACCTGGGTGCCGGCGGTCGACTGGCTCTGCGAGACGCGCGGCAGGTCGATGCCGATCTGCGAGAACGCGGCCTGGGTCAGCCCGGAGCAGTCGTACGAGGACGGACCGCTGGAGCCGAGCACATACGCCTTGCCGAGCTGGGACTTGAGGAAGGACACCAGCGAGGCGGCGCTGCCGGTCGCCTGCGACGAGGAGGATGAGGAGGAGCCGGAGTCGGAGACGGCGGAGAGCGCGCTGCGCGTCTCGGAGCGGGAGGCGCGGGCCTGCGCGGCTTCCTTCTCCTGGCGGGCCTCTTCGGCGGCCTTCTTCGCCTCGGCCTCGGCCTTGGCCTTCTTCTCCGCGGCGGCCTTCGCCTTGCCCGCGGTCTCGTCGGCCTTGGCTTCCGTGGCGTCCTGGAGCGCCTGCCGCTCGTAGTTGAACGCGGCCTGCTGGGCGGCGTCGGCGCTCTTGGCGGCGCTGGTGGCCAGCGCCGCGGTGATGGTGGGCATCTCCTGGGTTTCGGAGACGGGCTTCTCGGCGGCGTTGGCCGGCACGGTCGCGCCGGTCACCGCGAGGGTGAGGAAGCCACCGGTCACGCCCGCACGCAGGGCCCGCGAGGACGCGGAGCGGCGGGGCTTCCGGTGGCTGGGTATGAGTGCGTTCGGGGACATGGCACCACGGCTATCAGGAGCCGCTGGTTGCTGCCAACAAAGGTGGGGTGCACCACACTTGATGTGTACCTGGCGAATAAAACGGACTTTTCGTCAGCCGGTGCGGAGCTGACGCGATGTCCGAATTTCGTGATCATGTTCCTACGCACGGCATTTGGCGGCGAGCGCGGCCTCCCGGGGCGCCTACCACTTCTTGATCCGCCACGCCAAGGCTTCCCGGCCGTCAAGGTCTTATGGCTTCAAATCGCGTGGGATAGGTCACTCGTGAGTGTCCGTTATGTTCCCGTGACCGACCGTCGGTTCGCGCGCCGCCCCCAACCACCCCCGCCGCCCTGCAGATCCGGCCACCGCTCGTGAACGCGAGCACGCGCCGACGATCACGACAGGGTCACGGCCGCATCACGTCTACGACCGCCGCGCATATAGCAGTTGACGTCCGCCCAGCACCAATTTGCCTGTGCGGCAGGCGTCTTGATAATGAAATCACCGCGCTGACCAGCGGTAACCCCGGCGAATGTCACCTCTGGTGATCACTTGCACGCTTGGCGTGCGGGGCATGTCGGTCATCCGATGTCATGATCCTTCGTCAGGTGGTGAAGATCACAAAGGCGTTGGCTTACCCCGTGTCGCAGATCACAGACCGACGGGCATAAGATGCGGGCATCGGGCTTGTGAACTGCCTCACATATCCGCGATCACCTGGGGTAGTCGAGCCCGAGCGGACCGCCATCCAGTCATCGTCGACTGAAGGGAGCGAGGACGGTGAACGCTTACGCGCCCATCCTCGTACTGGGAGCCCTCGGGGCAGGCTTTGCGATCTTCTCCGTGGTCATGGCCACGCTCATCGGCCCCAGGCGCTACAACCGGGCCAAGCTCGAAGCGTACGAATGCGGAATCGAGCCGACGCCACATCCGTCCGGTGGCGGCCGTTTCCCGATCAAGTACTACCTGACGGCGATGCTCTTCATCGTCTTCGACATCGAGATCGTCTTCCTCTATCCCTGGGCGGTCAGCTTCGACGCCCTGGGACTGTTCGGGCTCGTCGAGATGCTCCTCTTCGCGCTCACCGTCTTCGTCGCCTACGCCTACGTCTGGCGTCGTGGCGGCCTGGAATGGGACTAGGGGTCACCAATGGGACTGGAAGAGAAGCTGCCCAGCGGCTTTTTGCTGACCACTGTCGAGCAGGCCGCGGGCTGGGTGCGCAAGTCCTCGGTCTTCCCGGCGACCTTCGGACTGGCCTGCTGTGCCATCGAGATGATGACCACCGGCGCCGGGCGCTACGACCTGGCCCGCTTCGGCATGGAGGTCTTCCGCGGCTCCCCGCGGCAGGCCGACCTGATGATCGTGGCCGGCCGGGTCAGCCAGAAGATGGCGCCCGTCCTGCGGCAGGTCTATGACCAGATGCCGAGCCCGAAGTGGGTGATCTCCATGGGGGTTTGCGCCTCCTCGGGCGGCATGTTCAACAACTACGCGATCGTGCAGGGCGTCGACCACATCGTCCCCGTCGATATTTATCTGCCGGGCTGCCCGCCCCGTCCCGAGATGCTCATGGACGCCATCCTCAAGCTCCACAAGAAGATCCAGGCCGGGAAGCTCGGGGTCAACGCGGTGCAGGCCGCGCGCGACGAGGAGGCGGCGGCGCTCAAGGCGCTCCCGCTGATCGAGATGGGGCGCTCCGCCGAGACCTCCTGCCGGTCGGAGAAGAAGGGGCTGCTGCGGTGAGCGAGCCGACGAACCCCCCGAACCCGGACGCCCCCGAGGAGGCCGTCCCGGCGCAGCGCGACGACACCGGCGAGGTGATCGCCACCCGCCGCGGGATGTTCGGCGCCAACAACGGTGGGGACACCTCCGGTTACGGCGGACTGATCCGCACCGTCCGGCTGCCCGGGGCCAGCGCCCGGCCGTACGGCGGGCCGGGCGCCACCGACGGCTACGGCGACTTCGACGAGATCGCCGACGAGTTGGAGGGCGCCCTCGACGAACAGGGCCTGGTGCCCGAGAACGTCATCGACAAGACCGTCGTCGACCGCGGCGAACTCACCTTCCACATCCAGCGGGAGTTCCTGCCGGCGGTGGCCCGGACCCTGCGCGACGACCCCGCGCTCCGCTTCGAGTTGTGCACCGGCGTCAGCGGCGTCCACTACCCCGACGACGCCGGCCGCGAGCTGCACGCCGTCTACCACCTGCGCTCGCTCACCCACAACCGGCTGCTCCGGCTGGAGGTCGCGGTCCCCGACACCGACCGGCACCTGCCGTCGATCGTGGACGTCTACCCGACCAACGACTGGCACGAGCGCGAGACCTACGACTTCTTCGGCCTGATCTTCGACGGGCATCCGGCGCTCACGCGGATCATGATGCCGGACGACTGGCAGGGCTTCCCGCAGCGCAAGGACTACCCCCTCGGCGGCATCCCCGTCGAGTACAAGGGCGCGCAGATCCCGGCTCCCGACCAGCGGAGGTCGTACACCTGATGAGCACTCCCAGCCAGACGTCCCGCGCAACCCCCCGCGAGACCACCGAGGGCCCCGTCTACACCGTCACCGGTGGCGACTGGGACGAGATCGCCGCGGCCGCCGCCAAGTCCGACGACGAGCGGATCATCGTCAACATGGGGCCGCAGCACCCCTCCACCCACGGCGTGCTCCGGCTGATCCTGGAGATCGACGGTGAGACCGTCACCGAGGCGCGCTGCGGCATCGGTTACCTCCACACCGGCATCGAGAAGAACCTCGAATTCCGGACCTGGACGCAGGGCACCACCTTCGTGACGCGGATGGACTACCTGACGCCCTTCTTCAACGAGACGGCGTACTGCCTGGCGGTGGAGAAGCTGCTCGGCATCACCGACGACGTCCCGGACCGGGCCACCGTGATCCGGGTGCTGCTGATGGAGCTCAACCGGCTCTCCTCGCACCTGGTGTGCATCGCCACCGGCGGCATGGAGCTGGGCGCCACCACCATCATGATCTACGGCTTCCGGGACCGGGAGTTGATCCTCGACATCTACGAGTTGATCACCGGCCTGCGGATGAACCACGCCTACGTCCGCCCCGGCGGCCTCGCCCAGGACCTGCCGCCCGGCGCCGTCGAGCAGATCCGCGCCTTCGTCAAGAAGATGCGCAAGAACATCGTCGAGTACGACAAGCTGGCCACCGGCAACCCGGTCTTCAAGGCCCGCATGGAGGGCATCGGCTATCTCGACCTGGCCGGTTGCATGGCCACCGGCGCCACCGGCCCGGTCCTGCGCTCGGCCGGCCTGCCGCACGATCTGCGCAAGGCGCAGCCGTACTGCGGATACGAGGAGTACGACTTCGAGGTGCCGACGGCCGACACCTGCGACGCCTACGGCCGGTTCCTGATCCGGCTGGAGGAGATGCGGCAGTCGCTGCGGATCGTCGAACAGTGCCTGGACCGGCTGGAGCCGGGGCCGGTGATGGTCGCCGACAAGAAGATCGCCTGGCCCGCCCAGCTCGCCCTCGGCCCGGACGGTCTCGGCAACTCCCTCGACCACATCAAGAAGATCATGGGCACCTCGATGGAGGCCCTGATCCACCACTTCAAGCTGGTGACGGAGGGCTTCAGGGTCCCGCCGGGACAGGCGTACGCCGCCGTCGAGTCGCCCAAGGGCGAGCTGGGCGTGCACGCGGTCAGCGACGGCGGCACCCGCCCCTACCGGGTGCACTTCCGCGACCCCTCCTTCACCAACCTGCAGGCCATGGCAGCGATGTGTGAGGGCGGCCAGGTCGCCGACGTCATCGTCGCCGTCGCGTCCATCGACCCCGTGATGGGAGGCGTCGACCGGTGAACGCCACTCCGGCACCCAAGGACGTCCAACTGGGGATGCCCCAGCTTCCGGCCCCCGACTACCCGGCCGACGTCAAGGCCCGGCTGGCCGCCGACGCGCGGGAGGTGATCGCCCGCTATCCCGACTCCCGCTCGGCGCTGCTGCCGCTGCTCCACCTCGTCCAGGCCGAGGAGGACCACGTCACCCGCACCGGCATCCGCTTCTGCGCCGAGCAACTCGGGCTCACCACCGCCGAGGTCACCGCCGTGGCGACCTTCTACTCCATGTACCGCCGGGAGTCCGGCGGCGACTACCAGGTCGGCGTCTGCACCAACACCCTGTGCGCGGTGATGGGCGGCGACGCCATCTTCGAGGACCTCAAGCAGTACCTCGGCGTCGACAACGGCGGGACCACCGAGGACGGCAAGGTCACCCTCGAACACATCGAGTGCAACGCGGCCTGCGACTTCGCGCCCGTCGTGATGGTCAACTGGGAGTTCTTCGACAACCAGACGCCCGGCTCGGCCCGGAAGCTGGTCGACGACCTGCGGGCCGGGCGGAGTGTCGAGCCCACCCGCGGCGCCCCGCTGTGCACCTTCAAGGAGACCGCGCGGATCCTCGCCGGCTTCCCCGACGAGCGGCCCGGCGCCGTCGCGGCGACCGGCGGCGCCGGCCCCGCCTCGCTGGTCGGGCTCCGCCTGGCCAGGGGCGAGACGCCGGGCCACGCCGATCACGTCGTCGCCCCGCGGACCACCGCGGACCGCCCGTCCGACGAGGCCGGGGCCCCGGACGCGGGGGCACCGCCCCGCGGTGACGGGGCCGCCGGTCCGCACCACGAGGAGGGGAAGTGATGACCGTGGCAGCCGAGTTCGGCGGGGCCTCCCGGCCGCACCCCCAGGGAGCCACCAGCCCGGAGAAGGTCCTCGCCCCCGTCCTGTCCGCCTTCTGGGACGAGCCCGAGTCCTGGACGCTTCGGACCTATCTGCGTCACGAGGGCTACGAGGGCGCCCGGAAGGCGCTGGCCATGGACCCGGACGACGTCATCGCCTACGTCAAGGACTCCGGGCTCCGCGGCCGCGGCGGCGCGGGCTTCCCGACCGGGATGAAGTGGCAGTTCATCCCGCAGGGCGACGGCAAGCCGCACTATCTCGTCGTCAACGCCGACGAGTCGGAGCCCGGGACGTGCAAGGACATCCCGCTGCTCTTCGCCAATCCGCACGCCCTCATCGAGGGCATCGTGATCGCGGCGCACGCCATCCGCTCGAACCATGCCTTCATCTATCTCCGCGGTGAGGTGGTGCCCGTCCTGCGCCGGCTGCACGAGGCCGTGCGCGAGGCGTACGCGGCGGGCTTCCTCGGCAGGGGCGTCCTCGGCTCGGGCCTCGATCTGGACGTCACGGTGCACGCCGGTGCCGGCGCGTACATCTGCGGTGAGGAAACCGCCCTGTTGGACTCCCTGGAGGGCCGTCGCGGCCAACCCCGTCTGCGTCCCCCCTTCCCCGCGGTGGCCGGCCTCTACGCCTGCCCCACTGTGGTGAACAACGTCGAATCCATCGCTTCGGTTCCCGCGATCCTCAACAAGGGCAAGGACTGGTTCAGGACGATGGGCAGCGAGAAGTCCCCGGGCTTCACGCTCTACTCGCTCAGCGGCCACGTCGCCAACCCGGGCCAGTACGAGGGCCCGTTGGGCATCACCCTGCGCCAACTGCTGGACCTCAGCGGGGGGATGCGCCCCGGCCACCGGCTGAAGTTCTGGACGCCGGGCGGCTCCTCGACCCCGATGTTCACCGACGAGCACCTCGACGTCCCGCTCGACTACGAGGGCGTCGCCGCGGCCGGCTCGATGCTCGGCACCAAGGCGCTGCAGTGCTTCGACGAGACCACCTGCGTGGTCCGGGCGGTCACCCGCTGGACCGAGTTCTACGCCCACGAGTCCTGCGGCAAGTGCACGCCGTGCCGTGAAGGGACGTACTGGCTGGTGCAGTTGCTCCGGGACCTGGAGGCCGGCCGGGGCCGGCCGGAGGACCTCGACAAGCTCGCCGACATCGCCGACAACATCAACGGCAAGTCCTTCTGCGCCCTCGGCGACGGCGCCGCCTCGCCGATCTTCTCCTCGCTCCAGTACTTCCGCGCGGAGTACGAGGAGCACATCACCGGCAAGGGCTGCCCCTTCGACCCCGCCAAGTCGACCCTCTGGGCCGGCAACAACGCTCACCTGGGGGTGAACGCATGACCGTCACGACCAATGCCCCCGACGGGGGCGGGGCGGCGGCGGTGCCACCGGAGGACCTCGTCACCCTGACGATCGACGGCATCGGGATCTCCGTCCCCAAGGGGACGCTGGTCATCCGGGCCGCCGAACTCCTCGGCATCGAGATCCCGCGCTTCTGCGACCATCCGCTGCTGGACCCGGCGGGCGCCTGCCGGCAGTGCATCGTGGAGGTCGAGGGCCAGCGCAAGCCGATGGCCTCGTGCACCATCACCTGCACCGACGGGATGGTGGTGAAGACCCAACTGACCTCCCCGGTGGCCGAGAAGGCGCAGCGCGGCGTGATGGAGCTGCTGCTGATCAACCACCCGCTGGACTGCCCGGTCTGCGACAAGGGCGGCGAGTGCCCGCTGCAGAACCAGGCGATGCAGGTCGGCGACCCCGACACCCGCTTCGAGGGCAGGAAACGCACCTTCGCCAAGCCGGTGCCGATCTCCACGCAGGTGCTGTTGGACCGCGAGCGGTGCGTGCTGTGCGCGCGGTGCACCCGGTTCAGCAACCAGATCGCCGGTGACCCGATGATCGAGCTGATCGAGCGGGGCGCCCTCCAACAGGTCGGCACCGGCGAGGGCGACCCCTTCGAGTCGTACTTCTCCGGGAACACCATCCAGATCTGCCCGGTGGGCGCGCTCACCTCGGCCGCCTACCGCTTCCGCTCCCGCCCCTTCGACCTGGTCTCCTCGCCGTCGGTGTGCGAACACTGCGCGGGCGGCTGCGCGACCCGTACCGACCACCGGCGCGGCAAGGTCCTGCGGCGGCTGGCGGCGAACGACCCCGAGGTCAACGAGGAGTGGATCTGCGACAAGGGCCGGTTCGCCTTCCGGTACGCGCAGGCGCGGGACCGGCTGACCCACCCGTTGGTGCGCAACGCCGACTCCGGTGAACTGGAGCCGGCGAGCTGGCCGGCGGCGCTGGACGCCGCGGCGCGCGGGCTGGCCGCGGCCCGGGGCCGGGCCGGCGTGCTGACCGGCGGCCGGCTGACCGTCGAAGACGCCTACGCCTACGCCAAGTTCGCCCGGGTCGCGCTGGGCACCAACGACGTCGACTTCCGGGCCCGGCCGCACAGCGTCGAGGAGGCCGACTTCCTCGCGGCCCGGGTCGCCGGCCGCGGCCGGGACCTGGGGACGGGGGAGGGCGTCAGCTACGCCTCGCTGGAGCAGGCGCCGGCCGTCCTGTTGGCCGGTGTCGAGGCGGAGGAGGAGGCGCCCGGCGTCTTCCTGCGGCTGCGCAAGGCGCACCGCAGGCGCGGCCAGCGCACCTGGGGGCTGGCCAGCCACGCCACCCGGGGGCTGATCAAGGCCGGCGGGCGGCTGCTGCCGGCCGCGCCCGGCACCGAGACGGAGTGGCTGGACGCCCTCGCGGGCGGTGTCGGCCTGGACGGCGAGGGGCGGGCCGCGGCCGAGGCGCTGCGCGCGGACGGCGCGGTGATCGTCGTCGGCGAGCGGCTGGCGACGGTGCCCGGGGCGCTGACCGCCGCGCTGCGCACCGCCACCGCCACCGGCGCGCACCTGGTGTGGATGCCGCGGCGGGCGGGGGAGCGGGGCGCCGTCGAGGTCGGGGCGCTGCCGGGGCTGCTGCCCGGCGGTCGGCCGGCGACGGACCCGGTGGCCCGGGACGAGGTCGCCGCGGCCTGGGGCGTGGCCGCGCTGCCGCACCGGCACGGTCGGGACACCGGCCAGATGATCGAGGCCGCGGCCACCGGTGAGCTGGCCGCCCTGCTGGTGGCGGGCGTGGAGGTGGCCGATCTGCCCGACCCGGCGCGGGCGTTGACGGCCCTGGACGAGGTCGGGTTCCTGGTCAGCCTGGAGCTGCGGCCCTCCGCGGTGACGCAGCGGGCGGACGTGGTCCTGCCGGTGGCGGCGGTGGTCGAGAAGGGCGGCACCTTCCTCAACTGGGAGGGCCGGGCCCGCCCGTTCGAGCCGGCGCTCAAGCCGGACCAGATGACCCGGCGGCAACTCCCGTCCGACGCCCGGGTGGTGCAGATGCTGGCCGACGCCATGACCGCGGTCGACGACGGCGCCGCGGCCCTGGACCTGCCGGATCTGACCGCCGTGCGCCGGGAGTTGGACCGGCTCGGCACCTGGGGCGGCCCGTACGCGGGCGAACCCCGGGAGACGGGGCGGCCGCTGCCCCGTCCGGCGAGCGGCGAGGCGGTCCTGGCCGGGCACCGGCTGCTGTTGGACCGCGGGCTGCTCCAGGAGGGCGACGAGGCGCTGGCCGGCACCCGGCACGCCGCGCTCGCCCGGCTGTCGCCGGCGACCGCCGAGGAGAACGGCGTGCGGGACGGCGATCTGGTGGCGGTCACCGGGCCGGCGGGCGCGGTCCACCTGCCGCTCCGGGTCACGCAGATGCCCGACCGGGTGGTGTGGCTGCCGCTGAATTCCGTGGGGGGTGGCGTCGCCGCCGACACCGGGGCGCACCCCGGTGAGCTGGTGAGGCTCTCCGCTGTCCCCGGTACGCCGGTGCCGGCCAAGGAGGAGGACGCATGATGCAGCATCCCGGTTTTCCGGTGGTCGCGTTGGCCGCCCAGGAGGACCTGTCGATGTTCGGGCGCGACCCGTGGTGGCTGGTCGTCATCAAGGCGGTGTTCTGCTTCGCGTTCCTGATGCTGACGGTGCTGTTCTCGATCGTCTGGGAACGCAAGGTCGTCGCCTGGATGCAGTTGCGGATCGGCCCCAACCGGCACGGCCCCTGGGGGATGCTCCAGTCCCTGGCCGACGGCATCAAGCTGATGCTGAAGGAGGACCTGGTCGTCCGGCGCGCCGACAAGGCGGTCTACGTCCTCGCGCCGATCGTGGCGGCGATCCCGGCCTTCATGGCGATCGCGGTGATCCCGTTCGGCCCGGCGGACAACGAGATCTCGATCCTCGGTCACCGCACCCCGATGCAGCTCACCGACCTCCCGATCGGCATCCTCTACATCCTGGCCACGGCGTCGGTCGGCATCTACGGCATCGTGCTGGCCGGTTGGTCGTCCGGGTCGACCTATCCGCTGCTGGGCGGGTTGCGGTCGTGCGCGCAGATGATCTCCTACGAGATCGCGATGGGCGCGGCGTTCGCGTCGGTGTTCCTGTACTCCGGGTCGATGTCGACGTCGACCATCGTCGAGTCGCAGGCGAACCGGTGGTACGTGCTGCTGCTGCCGGTGTCGTTCCTCATCTACATCGCGACGATGGTGGGGGAGACCAACCGGGCGCCGTTCGACATGCCGGAGTCCGAGGGCGACCTCGTCGGCGGCTTCAACACCGAGTACTCGTCCATCAAGTTCGCGATGTTCATGCTCGCCGAGTACGTCAACATGGTCACCGTCTCGGCGGTCGCGACCACCCTCTTCCTGGGCGGCTGGCGGGCGCCCTGGCCGATCTCGACGTTCTGGGAGGGCGCGAACCACGGCTGGTGGCCGATGCTCTGGTTCGTCATCAAGGTGCAGCTCCTGCTGTTCTTCTTCATCTGGCTGCGTGGCACGCTCCCCCGGGTCCGCTACGACCAGTTGATGCGGCTGGGGTGGAAGGTCCTCATCCCGGTGTCGGTGGTGTGGCTGCTGCTGGTCGCCACCGTCCGGGCGCTGAAGAACGAGGGCTTCGACTTCTCCCGGATCGTGCTCTACGTGGGCGGCGGCGCGGTGGCGCTGCTGCTGGTCTCGCTGCTCGTGGACTTCTTCCGGCGGATCGAGCCGGAGCGGGAGGGCGACGGGGACGCCGCCTTCGACCCGACGGCCGGCGGTTTCCCCGTACCCCCGCTGCCCGGGCAGCACCTGCCACCGGTGCCGCGCCGACGGCCGCGCCGGGACGGGGAGTTGATTGTCAGTGGTCGGGTGGACACTGTGAGTGACGGAAATGAGAGCGACGGAAAGGGGGGCGACGGTGCCTGAGTTCCAGAACCCGGTGGCCGGCTTCGGCGTGACCTTCAAGGCCATGTTCAAGAAGCGGCTGACCGAGCAGTACCCCGAGGAGAAGAAGCCGACGGCGCCGCGTTTCCACGGCCGGCACCAGCTCAACCGCCATCCGGACGGGCTGGAGAAGTGCGTCGGCTGCGAGCTGTGCGCCTGGGCCTGCCCGGCGGACGCGATCTACGTGGAGGGCGCCGACAACACCGACGAGGAGCGCTACTCCCCGGGCGAGCGGTACGGCGCCGTCTACCAGATCAACTACCTCCGCTGCATCCTGTGCGGCCTGTGCGTGGAGGCCTGTCCGACCCGCGCGCTCACCATGACGGGCGAGTACGAACTCGCCGACCGCTCCCGGGAGTCGCTCATCTACACCAAGGAAGAGCTGCTGGTGGGCCTGTCGGAGGGGATGGTCGACTCCCCGCACGCGATCTACCCGGGCATGACCGAACGGGACTACTACAGCGGGCTGGTGACCGAGGCCGCGCCCGGCACGGTCCGTCAGGTCGCCCTCTCCCGCGGCGAGCGGCCAAAGGACGCGGCCGAAACGCAGGACGCCCAGGGCAAGGAGGCGCGCGCATGACGGGGCTCGCCGCCACCACGACCTCCTCGGGGGAGGCCGTGCAGTTCTGGCTCCTGGGTATCGTCGCGGTGGCCGGAGCGTTGTGCACGATCCTGATGAAGCGGGCGGTGCACAGCGCCCTTTCGCTCGCCGGGACCATGATCGTCCTGGCGATCTTCTATCTGGCCAACGGCGCGTACTTCCTCGGCATCGTGCAGATCGTGGTCTACACCGGCGCGATCATGATGCTCTTCCTCTTCGTGGTGATGCTGGTCGGCGTCACCGCCGCGGACTCCCTGAAGGAGACTCTCAAGGGCCAGCGGTGGCTCGCCGCCGGCCTGGGCCTGGGCTTCGGCATCCTGCTGATCGCCGGGATCGGCAACGCCTCGCTCAAGGAGTTCAACGGCCTGGGCGAGGCCAACGCCGGCGGCAACGTGCAGGGCCTGGCCGCCCTCATCTTCACCAAGTACGTCTTCGCCTTCGAGATCACCGGCGCGCTGCTGATCACCGCGGTGGTCGGCGCGATGGTGCTCACCCACCGGGAGCGCACCGAGCGCGCCCGGACCCAACGGGAGCTCTCCGAGGCCCGCATCCGCGAGGGCAAGCAGGTCACGCCGCTTCCGGCCCCAGGGGTCTACGCCCGGCACAACGCCGTGGACATCCCCGGCCTGTTGCCGGACGGCACCACCTCGGAGCTGACGGTCAGTCCGACGTTGCGGGAGCGCGGCCAGGTCCGGGACGTCTCCGGTCAGTCGCTGGCCGAACTGAAGGCGCTGGAGCAGCGGTCCGAGGAGTGGCTGGGGCGGGAGTCCGGTCCGGTCGAGAAGTCGCAGCGGAAGCGGCCCGGCCCCGCGGCGCCCAAGGAGGGGGCCCAGAAATGAACCCGGTCAACTACCTCTACCTCGCCGCCCTGTTGTTCACCATCGGCGCGGCCGGCGTGCTGATCAGGCGGAACGCCATCGTGGTGTTCATGTGCATCGAGCTGATGCTGAACGCCTGCAACCTCGCCTTTGTCACCTTCTCGCGGATGCACGGCAATCTCGACGGCCAGATCATCGCCTTCTTCACGATGGTCGTCGCCGCGGCGGAGGTCGTGGTCGGCCTGGCCATCATCGTGTCGATCTTCCGCACCCGTCATTCGGCCTCGGTCGACGACGCCAGCCTGATGAAGCTGTAAGGGGTCGCACAAAGTGGAGAACTTGATCGCGCTGCTCGTCGCGGCACCGCTGGTCGGTGCGGCCCTGCTGTTGTGCGGCGGCAAACGCCTGGACCGCGCCGGCCATTGGATCGGCTCGCTGCTCGCGGTGGCGTCGTTCGCCGTCGGGGTGGTGCTCTTCGTCGACCTGCTCGGCCGCGGCGCCGAGCACCGCACCCTGCACCAACACCTGTTCAGCTGGATCCCGGTCGGCGGCTTCCGGGCCGATGTGGCCTTCCAGCTCGACCAGTTGTCGATGACCTTCGTCCTGTTGATCACGGGCGTGGGCTCGCTGATCCACCTCTACTCGATCGGCTACATGGAGCACGACGAGCGGCGCCGCCGCTTCTTCGGCTACCTCAATCTCTTCCTGGCGGCGATGCTGCTGCTGGTCCTCGCCGACAACTACCTCCTCTTGTACGTCGGTTGGGAGGGCGTGGGCCTGGCGTCGTACCTGCTCATCGGGTTCTGGCAGCACAAGCCCAGCGCGGCCACCGCCGCGAAGAAGGCGTTCCTGGTCAACCGCGTCGGCGACATGGGCCTGTCGATCGCGGTGATGCTGATGTTCACCACCTTCGGCACCTTCGCGTTCGGCCCGGTGCTCGGCGCCGTCGGCCACACCTCCGAGGGGAAGCTGACCGCCATCGGGCTGGTGCTGCTGCTGGCCGCCTGCGGCAAGTCGGCGCAGGTGCCGCTCCAGTCCTGGCTGGGCGACGCGATGGAGGGCCCGACCCCGGTGTCGGCGCTGATCCACGCCGCCACCATGGTCACCGCCGGGGTGTATCTGATCACCCGCTCCGGGGCGATCTTCAACGCCGCGCCCACCGCCCAGGCCGCGGTGGTCGCGGTCGGCGCGGTCACCCTGTTGTTCGGTGCGATCGTCGGTTGCGCCAAGGACGACATCAAGAAGGCGCTGGCCGGCTCGACGATGTCGCAGATCGGCTACATGGTCCTGGCCGCCGGGCTGGGCCCGATCGGCTACGCCTTCGCGATCATGCACCTGGTCACCCACGGCTTCTTCAAGGCGGGGCTGTTCCTCGGCGCCGGCTCGGTGATGCACGGGATGAACGACGAGGTGGACATGCGCCGTTACGGCGGCCTGCGGAAGCACATGCCGATCACCTTCGTCACCTTCGGGCTCGGCTACCTGGCCATCATCGGCTTCCCCGGCCTGTCCGGCTTCTTCTCCAAGGACAAGATCATCGAGGCGGCGTTCGCGCGCGGCGGCACCGAGGGCTGGATCCTCGGCGGCGCGGCCCTGTTGGGCGCCGCGATCACCGCGTTCTACATGACGCGGGTGATGCTGATGACGTTCTTCGGCGAGAAGCGGTGGGACCCGGCGGAGTTCCATCCGCACGAGTCGCCGAAGTCGATGACGCTCCCGATGATCGTGCTGGCCGTCGGGTCGGTCTTCGCCGGCGGCCTGTTCAGCGTGGGCGACGCTTTCGTGCACTGGCTGGAGCCGGTCACCTCCTTCGCGGAGGGCCACTCCCCGGTGGGCGCCGGCGTGGTCACCGCCGCCACGATGGTGGTGCTGGTCCTCGGCGCCGGCCTCGCGTGGCTGATGTACGGCCGCAAGGAGGTCCCGGTGACCGCCCCGCGTGGTTCGCTGCTGACCCGGGCCGCCCGCCGCGATCTGCTCCAGGACGACTTCAACCACGTCGTCCTGGTGCGCGGCGGCGGGCATCTGACCCGCACGCTGGTCTCTTTGGACCACTCCCTGGTGGACGGCGCGGTCAACGGCACGGCGGCCGCGATGGGCGGACTCTCCAGCCGGCTGCGGCAGTTGCAGACCGGCTTCGTCCGCTCGTACGCGGCCCAGATGCTGGGCGGGGCCGCCGTTCTCGTCGCCGCGACCCTGCTGATGAGGGGTGTCTAAAGCCATGTCGTTTCCCCTGCTGACGGCGACCGCCGTGGTGCCGGCGATCGGTGCGATCGCCACCGCCGCGGTGCCCGCCGCCAAGCGCACCGTCGCCAAGTGGCTGGCGCTGCTGTTCTCGCTGGCCACGCTGGCGCTGGCGCTGGTGATCGCGGTGCGCTTCGACCCCGGTGCCAAGGGCCCGTTCCAGCTCACCGAGTCCCACGCCTGGATCCGGGACTTCGGGGTCCGCTACGACCTCGGCGTGGACGGCATCGCGGTCGCCCTGATCGCCCTGACCGCGCTGCTGATCCCGTTCGTGATGCTGGCCGGCTGGCACGACGCCGACCCCTTGGAGGGCGAGGCCGCGCCCGACGGCGGCTCCGCCGCGGGCAACCGCCGTTACAGCTGGCGGCCCACCCAGGGCTTCTTCGCGCTGATCCTGGCGGTTGAGGCGATGGTGGTGCTCTCCTTCGAGGCCACCGACGTCTTCCTCTTCTACCTCTTCTTCGAAGCCATGCTGATCCCGATGTACTTCCTCATCGGCGGCTTCGGGGACCGCGCCGGCGGGCGCGGCGAGCAGCAGGCCGCCGCCCAACGGTCGTACGCCGCGGTGAAGTTCCTGCTCTACAACCTCGTCGGCGGCCTGATCATGCTGGCCGCGGTGATCGGGCTGTACGCCGTCACCGCCCACCAGTTGGGCACCGGCACCTTCTCGCTCACCCAGATCGTGCAGGCCCGGGCGTCCGGCGCGCTGAACATCGACACCGGCACCGAGCGGCTGCTCTTCCTCGGCTTCTTCTTCGCCTTCGCGGTGAAGGCGCCGCTGTGGCCGTTGCACACCTGGCTGCCCAACGCCATGGGCGAGGCCACGTCCCCGGTCGCGGTGCTGATCACCGCGGTCGTCGACAAGGTCGGCACCTTCGCGATGCTGCGCTTCTGCCTCCAGCTCTTCCCGGAGGCCAGCAGCTGGGCCACCCCGGTGATCCTGGTGCTGGCGCTGATCAGCATCGTCTACGGTGCGCTGGTCGCGGTCGGCCAGCGGGACATCAAGCGGCTGATCGCCTACGCCTCGATCTCCCACTTCGGCTTCATCATCCTGGGCATCTTCGCGATGACGTCCCAGGGCCAGGGCGGCGCGACGCTCTACATGGTCAACCACGGCATCTCCACCGCCGCGTTGATGCTGGTGGCCGGCTTCCTGATCAGCCGCCGCGGGTCCCGTCTGATCGCGGACTTCGGCGGCGTGCAGAAGGTCGCCCCGGTCCTGGCCGGCACCTTCCTGGTCGGCGGTCTGGCCACCCTGTCGCTGCCCGGCCTGGCGCCCTTCGTCAGCGAATTCCTGGTCCTGGTCGGCACGTTCAGCCGCTATCCGGTGATCGGGATCATCGCCACCGTCGGCATCGTGCTGGCCGCGCTCTACGTCCTCGTCCTCTACCAGCGGACGATGACCGGCCCGGTCGGGGCGGAGGTCGACAAGATGCCCGACCTCAGGGCGCGCGAGCTGGTGGTGGTCGCGCCGCTGATCGCGCTGCTGCTCTTCCTCGGGGTGTACCCCAAGCCGCTCACCGACATCGTCAACCCGGCGGTCCAGCACACCCTGTCCGTTGTGGACAAGAAGGATCCCAAGCCCACCGTGCAGGTGGACGCCGTGCCGGGGGCGGGCCGGCACGGCCAGCCCGCGCAGACCCAAGACGTGGAGGCCGCGAAGTGAGTTCCGTGGCACGTGTCCACAGCCTGTGGACGGCGGCGGCCGGGACGCCGGGCAGAATCCCGGCCCCGAAGATCGAGTACGTCCAACTGTCGCCGACGCTCATCGTCCTCGGCGCCGCGGTGCTCGGCATCGTGGTCGAGGCGTTCTGGCCGCGCCGCAGCCGCTACCACGCCCAGGTACTGCTGTCCGTGGTGGCGCTGGCCGCCGCGTTCGCCGCGGTGATCGGCCTGGCGGCGGGCGGCTTCGGCTCGTCCAAGGCGCATCTGGCGGCGATGGGCGCGATCGCGGTGGACGGCCCGGCGCTGTTCCTCCAGGGCACCATCCTGCTGGTGTCGCTGATCGCGGTCTTCACCTTCGCCGAGCGCCGGTTGGACCCGACGGCGGACGGAAAGCCGGTGGACTCCTTCGCCGCGCAGGCCGCGGCCGTCCCCGGCGGCGAGGCCGAACGGGCCGCGGTCAAGGCCGGGTTCACCACCACCGAGGTCTTCCCGGTGCTGCTCTTCGCGGTCGGCGGCATGCTGGTCTTCCCGGCCGCCAACGACCTGCTGACCCTCTTCATCGCCCTGGAGGTCTTCTCCCTCCCGCTCTACATCCTGTGCGCACTGGCCCGACGCCAGCGGCTGCTCTCGCAGGAGTCCGCGGTGAAGTACTTCCTGCTCGGCGCCTTCTCCTCGGCGTTCCTGCTGTTCGGCGTCGCCCTGCTCTACGGCTACGCCGGCACCGTCAGCTACGCCGGGATCGCCGAGGTGGTCTCGGGCGGCGCCCGGCAGGTCGATCCGGCGCTGGCCGGCACGATGGGCAATGACGCGCTGCTGCTGATCGGCGGGGCGCTGGTGCTGATGGGCCTGTTGTTCAAGGTCGGCGCGGTGCCCTTCCACATGTGGACGCCGGACGTCTACCAGGGCGCCCCGACGCCGGTGACGGGCTTCATGGCGGCCGCCACCAAGGTCGCCGCGTTCGGTGCGCTGCTGCGGCTGCTCTACGTCGTGCTGCCGGGGATGCGCTGGGACTGGCGGCCGGTGATGTGGGGCGTGGCGATCCTGACGATGCTGGGCGGCGCGATCCTGGCCATCACCCAGACCGACATCAAGCGGCTGCTGGCCTACTCCTCCATCGCGCACGCCGGGTTCATCCTGGCCGGTGTCATCGCCGCCAGCCAGGACGGCATCTCCTCGGTGCTCTTCTACCTGGCGGCCTACTCCTTCGTCACGCTCGGCGCGTTCGCCGTGGTGACGCTGGTGCGGGACGCCGGCGGCGAGGCCACCCACCTGTCCAAGTGGGCCGGGCTCGGGCGGCGTTCGCCCCTGGTGGCCGCGGTCTTCGCGGTCTTCCTGCTGGCCTTCGCGGGCATCCCGCTGACGTCCGGGTTCGCCGGGAAGTTCGCGGTGTTCAAGGCGGCGGCGGAGAGCGGCGCGGGCTGGCTGGTGGTGATCGGTGTGATCTCCTCGGCGATCGCGGCGTTCTTCTACATCCGGGTGATCGTGCTGATGTTCTTCAACGAGCCGAAGGCCGACGGCCCCACGGTCGCGGTGCCCAGCGTCCTGACGTCCGGCGCCATCGCGGTCGGCGTCGCGGCCACGCTGGTGCTGGGCGTGGCCCCGCAGTACTTCCTCGATCTGGCCGGCCACGCGGGGCTCTTCATCCGCTGACCCGCCGACGCACCACGCACGGCCGCCGCCCGGTGTCCCGAGGGGACGCCGGGCGGCGGCCGTACGCGTGCCGGTCGGCCGGCCGCGCGGTCAACTCCTGGGCATGTCCGGCAGCTTGGGCATGTCCGGCACCTTCACGCTGCCGTCGTCGGCCTTGGTGTAGTGCTCGGTCGGGCCGCCCTTCCACTTCACGGTCAGGGTCTTGCCGTCCGCGCCCGGTTCGAGGACGCCCATGGTGTGGCTGGTGGAGCCGTCGGTGCACTTGAGGACGGCCATGGTCGCGCCGCCCATCGTCTCCACCTTGCCCATGCAGGCGGACTGGTGCCCCTGGCTGAACGCGGCGGTGCCCTTGGCGACCACCAGGACCAGCGGGCTGGCGGAGGAGCCGCTCTTCCAGGCGCCCTCGACGGCGCCCGGCTGCGCGGCCTTGCCGTCGCCGCCGGTCGGGGCCGAGGGGGTGGACTCCGGCGTCTTGCTGGGGGTGCTCGCGTCCTTGCCGCTGTCGCCGCTGCTTCCGCAACCGCTGAGCAGGAGCGCGGCGATGGCGGCCACCCCGGCGAACTGCGCTGCCTTGCGCACGTACGTCTCCTCCGTCGTCGTGGGACAGGGAGACGTGAGGCTAGCAGCGGAACGGGGCGCGTGGCGCGGCCCGTTGGCCGTCACGCCCCTTTCCTCCCGTATGGCGCGCTCGACGGCCCGCCGTGCGCTCCGCCCGGCCGCCTCCGGCTCCGCCGGGGCGGGCGGAGGCGGCCGGGCGGCGGGTCACGCCGGGAGCTGGGCGGCCGGCAGCACCCGGCCGGTGACCTCGCCGAGCCCGATCCGGCCCCCGTCCGGGCCGGGCGCCCAGGCGGTGAGGGTGACCTCGTCGTCGTCCTGGAGGTAGGGGCCGTTGCCCTTGGTGAGCTCCAGCAGGCAGCCGAGCTGGTCGGGCTCGGGTCCGGAGACGGTGCCGGAGGCGTAGAGGTCGCCGGTGCGCAGCGACGCCCCGTTGACCGTCATGTGGGCCAACTGCTGGGCGGCCGTCCAGTACATCGACGCGAACGGCGGGCGGGAGACCACCTCGCCGTTGAGCCGCACCTCGATGCGCAGGTCGAGGCCGCCCGGCTCGGCGTCGGCGTCGTCCAGGTACGGCAGCGGTGCCACGTCCCGGGTCGGCGGTGCCGTCCGGGCCGCGTCGAAGGCGTCCAGCGGCGTGATCCAGGCGGAGACCGAGGTCGCGAAGGACTTGCCGAGGAACGGGCCGAGCGGCTGGTACTCCCAAGCCTGGATGTCGCGGGCGGACCAGTCGTTGACCAGGCAGACGCCGAAGACGTGGTCCCGGAAGCCGGCCAGGCCCACCGGCGCGTGCAGCGCGGAGGGCGTGCCGACGACGAAGCCGACCTCGGCCTCGATGTCCAGGCGGGTGGACGGGCCGAAGACCGGCGCCGGGTCCTGCGGGCTCTTGCGCTGGCCGTGCGGCCGCACCACCGGGGTGCCGGTCACCACGACGGTGCCGGCCCGGCCGTGGTAACCGATCGGCAGGTGCTTCCAGTTGGGCGGCAGGGCGGCGCCGTCGGGGCGGAAGATCCGGCCGACGTTGGTGGCGTGGTGCTCGCTGGAGTAGAAGTCGACGTAGTCGGCGACCTCGAAGGGCAGGTGCAGGGTGACGCCGTCCAACGGGCGCAGCAGCGGGGCCACCGCGGTGCGGTGCGCGGGGTCGGTCAGGGCGGTGCGGACGGCGGCGCGGACCTCCTGCCAGGCGGGGCGGCCCGCGGCCAGCAGGGGGTTGAGGGTGGCGGCGCCGAGCGGTGCGGCGTGCGGCGCGGGCACCAGGCCCGGCACGGCGTCCGGGAGGGCCGCCAGGTCGAGGACGTGGCGGCCGTAGCGGACGCCGAGCCGGCGCAGGCCGGGGGCGTCGGCGGTGCTGAAGACGCCGTAGGGAAGGGTGTGCGGGCCGAAGGGGTCGCCTTCCGCCAGGTCGAACGGGTTCTGCTCGGGCATGGGGACTGCTCCTCGCGTTCGTCGTCGCCGGTGGGCGGCCGGTGGGGCGCCCCGCCCGAACCGCGGTGTGCGCGGCGGGTGGGCGCTCCGGGGTGCCGGTGGGTCCGTCGATCAGGGTACGACCGGTGGCGATCAACGGGGCGGCCCTCGGCGGGGAACGGGCGGTCGGTGACCGGGAAACGGCGGGCGGGGCGGGCGTCCGCGATGCGTCGGGCCGCAGATGCCATTAATTGCCGTTGATTGCTGCGAGTTGCCGGGAATTGCCGCGGATCGCCGGAGGCGCTCAGGGGCGTCGGGAGCCCGCGGGCAATCGCCGGGAAAGGTGGGGAAGTTCCGGAATGGCGGGGGAAGTGCCGTGCCGTGCTTCGCCGTTCGGGCCGGTGGGGGTGTCGGCCCGGTGGGCGCACCGGTCCTGGGGGGCGTCCCGGTCCGCGGGGGTGCGCGGGGCGGTTGCGACGTTCACGACTCTCCCACGGCTCCTCCATGTCCCCGCGGAGCGGGACGGGGGCGCCCGCCCGCCGTCCGCTACCGAAGAGAGTGAACGGCGTGGGCCCGGCGAAGGGTCGGCCGGGCGTCTGTCGGGTGTCCGTTCCGCCGGTCACCACGGTGACGCCAGGGGCTCTTGGGGCATCTGCAGCCCCTGTCGTCCCACCGTCCCCGCGGAAGGCCGGGCCGGAAATCGATCAAGAACAGACCGGCGGGACGGCTTCTGTGCTGGCCGAGTGGTTCGGGGGGCGGGCGCTCGCGGTGATCCAACCGTGACCGGATACGCTGGCCAATGGTGAAGACAGCGACAGATCGACATTCCGTTTGATCGTCAGCAGACAGGAGTACCCCTCGTGACCGTCGTCGGGCCCATTGGGCTGAGCGTGCGGGACAAGGCTCTCGAAGCCGATGTCCAGGCCGGGTTGGCGGCTGTCGAGGAGGGCCTGCTGGAGGCCACCAAGAGCGATGTGCCGTTCATCACCGAGGCCGCGCAGCATCTGGTGCGCGCCGGCGGCAAGCGGTTCCGTCCGCTGCTGGTGATGCTGGCCGCCCAGTTCGGCGACCCCTTCAGCCCCGGCGTGGTCCCCTCGGCCGTCGTCGTGGAGCTGACGCACCTGGCGACGCTCTACCACGACGACGTGATGGACGAGGCCGAGGTGCGCCGCGGCGTCGCCAGCGCCAACGCCCGCTGGGGCAACTCCGTCGCGGTGCTCACCGGCGACTTCCTCTTCGCCCGCGCCTCGCACATCCTCGCCGACCTCGGCCCCGACGCGGTCCGGATCCAGGCCGAGGCGTTCGAGCGCCTGGTGACCGGCCAGATCCTGGAGACCGCCGGTCCGCGCGACGGCCGCGACCCGATCGAGCACTACCTGGACGTCCTCGCCGGCAAGACCGGCTCGCTGGTCGCCGTCGCCTGCCGCTTCGGCGCGATGATGTCCGGCGCCGACGAGACGATCGTCAACATCCTCACCCAGTACGGCGAGCGGCTGGGCACGGCCTTCCAGCTCGCCGACGACGTGCTGGACATCGCCAGCGACTCGCACGAGTCCGGCAAGACGCCCGGCACCGACCTGCGTGAGGGCATCGCGACGCTGCCGGTGCTGCGGCTGCGGGCGCTCGCCGAGTCCGACGCCGGCACCGCCGAGGACCGGGCGCTGTGCGAGCTGTTGGCCGGCGACCTCACCGACGACGCCCGGCACGCCGAGGCGCTGGCCGGGCTGCGCGCCCACCCGGCGCTGGAGCAGGCCCGCCGGGACACCGTGCGCTACGCCGAGGAGGCCCGCGCGTCGCTGGCGCCGCTGCCGGAGTGCCTGGCGAAGACGGCCCTGGAGGGGCTGTGCGACACGGTGGTGCACCGGGCGGGCTGAGCCGCCGACACCGGAACGTCCGGGCCGGGCCCGGACGTTCCGCCTTTCCCCGCCTTCCCCGATCTCCCCTAGGGCTTCCCCTACGGCATCCCCGCCGGGGCGCTGCGCCCGCGGTCGTACGTGTGGCGCCGAGCGGTGCTCCGGTGTCATCCCACAGCAGTACGCGGAGTTGGCCCTGCGGGTTGACGCTGTCGTGCGCGAGTTTTGGTGGGATGGAGACACCACGAAGCGGCGGAGCGGGCCATCATGGTCCGGCGGACTGGGGGCACCACCAGCGTCGGCTGGGGGAGCGTGCACGACACCACACCGCCGCACACGACGGAGGTAGGCCAGATGGTAGGGAACGAACCGACTGAGGTCGCCGGGGAATGGGGCGGGGGGCGCTCCGCGAAGCGCCGTAAGGCGGTGCGGTACGCCGTGCCGGTCGCGGTGGCGGGGGTGACGGCCGCGACGATCGGGCTGGTCCCGGCGTTCGCCGGGTCCGGTTCCCCGGATCTGCCGAAGATCTCCGCCCAGGACCTGATAGCGAAGATCGCCAAGTCCGACGTCCAGCAGCTCTCCGGCACGGTCCAGGTCACCACCGACCTCGGCCTGCCCGCCCTGCCGGGCGGCGCGGGTGCCGGCGGCTTCGGCGGCGGCGCGAAGGGCGGCGGAGCGGATGCTTCCGCCTCGCCGCAGAGCAAGTTGACCGAGCTGGCGTCCGGGACGCACACCCTGCGGGTCGCCGCCGACGGCCCCGAGAAGCAGCGGGTGTCGCTCGTGGGCCAGTCCGCCGACTACACCCTCGTCCACAACGGCAACGACGTCTGGGCGTACGACAGCGGCAGCAACACCGTCGTGCACCACAGCGCCCCCAAGGGCGCCCACCACGGCACCCCGCGCGACCTGCCCAAGGACGTGCAGAACGCCACCCCGCAGGAGCTCGCCAAGCAGGCGCTGAAGGCGGCCGGGGACACCACCTCGGTGACGGTCGGCGACACCGCCAAGGTCGCCGGGCGGGACGCGTACCAGCTCGTCCTCACGCCCAAGCAGGCCGGCTCCACGGTCGGTTCGATCCGGGTCGCGGTGGACGCGGCCAACGGCGTCCCGCTGAAGTTCACCCTCACCCCCAAGAGCGGCGGCCCGGCCGCGATCGACGTCGGCTACACCCGCGTCGACTTCGCCCGCCCGGCCGCGGACACCTTCGCCTTCACCCCGCCCAAGGGCGCCAAGGTGGAGAACGGCGACCGGGCCGAGGGCAAGGCCGCCCGCCAGCACGGCAAGGACCTCGGCGGCCTCAACGGCCTCAAGGACCACAAGGGTTCACAGGACTTCGGCGGGTTCGACGTGCTCGGCAAGGGCTGGACGTCCATCGCCACCCTCAAGGCCCCCGGCGGGCCCGGCGGCAAGGACCAGCTCGCCAAGGGCGAGGCCGGCAAGCTGATGGACAGCCTGGGCTCCAAGGTGAGCGGTTCGTTCGGCTCCGGCCACGTCTTCAGCACCCGACTGGTCAACGCCCTGCTCACCGACGACGGCACGGTCTATGTGGGCGCCGTCGACAAGCAGGCCCTGATAGCCGCGGCCGACGCCGCGAAGAAGTAACGGGCCGGCGGCGGCCGGGCCGCGCCGCGTCTCCCGCCCGGGAGGAGCGGCGCGGTCCGTACGCGGTCCGTACGCGGTCCGTACGCGGTCCGTACGCGGTCCGTACGGGCCGGTAAGCGGTCCGTACGCCCTGTCGGGTGCTCCACAGGGGCGTCGCCCCAAGGGGCCGTCATGCGCGAGGAGTTGGGGAGACCGTGTCATCACCACCGTCCGCGGACGAGGAGCGCGCGGCGCCGCGGGACGCGGACCGGGTGATCGAGACCCGCGGGCTGACCAAGACCTACCGCGGCGGCCGGCCCGCGGTGGACGGCCTGGACCTCGCCGTGCCGCGCGGCAGCGTCTTCGGGTTCCTCGGCCCCAACGGCTCCGGCAAGACCACCACCATCCGGATGCTGATGGGGCTGATCGAGCCGACCGCCGGCACCGCCCGGGTCCTCGGCCGGACGATGCCCGGCGCGGTCCGCCAGGTGCTGCCCAGGGTCGGCGCGCTCATCGAGGGCCCGGCGCTCTACGGCTTCCTCAGCGGCCGGGACAACCTGCGCCGGTTCGACGCCGCCGACCCGGCCGCCGACCCCCGCACCCGGAGCGAGCGGGTCGGCCGGGCGCTGGAGCGGGTGGGCCTGGCCGCCGCGGCCGGCAAGAAGGCGCGCACCTACTCCCTCGGCATGAAGCAGCGGCTGGGGCTGGCCGCCGCCCTGCTCCAGCCGCGCGAACTGCTGGTGCTGGACGAGCCGACCAACGGCCTGGACCCGCAGGGCATGCGGGAGATCCGCACCCTGGTACGGGAGTTGGCGGCGGACGGCACCACGGTCTTTCTCTCCTCCCACCTCCTCGACGAGATCGAGCAGGTCTGCACCCATGCCGCGGTGATGGCCCGGGGCCGGCTGGTCACCCAGGGCCCGGTCGCCGGCCTCACCTCCGCCGTGCTCGGCCCGGCCGCCCGCGCCCGGTTGGTGGTGGCCACGCCCGATCCCGCCGAGGCGATCCGGGTGCTCGGGGAGCGCGGCCTGACCGGGCTGCGGGCCGACGGCGACCGCGTCACGGGCGAACTGCCCGCGGCCGCACCCCAGGGCACGGCGCCGGCGGACGGCACGGCGATGGCGGACGACTCCGTGCCACCGGACCCGGCGGAGCTGAACGCCGCACTGGTCCGCGCCGGGGTCCGGGTCCGGGCCTTCGGCACCGAACGGGCGTCCCTGGAGGACGTCTTCGTCCAGCTCACCGGGGAGGGGTTCGATGTCGCGGGATGAGACGGCGGAGCGGCCGGCGCGGCGGTCCGGGGTGATGACGGCGATCGTGCCCCCGCCACCCCCGCCCTTCCCCTCGCCCTCGTCGGAGGCGCGCCGGGCCCACCGGGCGCGCTGGTCACCGCAGTTGCTGCGCAGCGAGCTCGCCACGACGTTCCGGCGCTGGCGCACCCTGGTCCTGCTGGCGGTGCTGGCCGCCGTCCCGGTCCTGGTCGGTATCGCCGTGCGGATCCAGACCGGGGGCTCCGGCGGCGACGACCGCGGCCCGGCGTTCCTCGCCGGCATCGCCGGCAACGGCCTCTTCCTGGTCTTCACCGCCCTCGCGGTGACGCTGCCGGTGTTCCTGCCGATGGCGGTCGGGGTGATCGCGGGCGACGCGGTCGCCGGCGAGGCGCACACCGGGACGCTGCGCTACCTCCTCGTCGCCCCCGCCGGCCGCGGCCGCCTGTTGCTCGCCAAGTTCGCCACGGTCATGGCGTTCTGCGCGGTGGGCACCCTCGTCGTGGCGCTCTCCGCGCTGATCACCGGCGCGCTGCTGTTCCCCCTGGGCAAGGTGACGCTGCTGTCGGGGACGTCCATATCCTTCGGCGAGGGGCTGCTGCGGGCGCTGGCCGTCGCGGGCGTCGTGGCGCTCTCGCTGCTCGGGGTGGCGGCCCTCGGCCTGTTCGTCTCCACTCTCACCGACAGCGGCGTCGCCGCCATGGCCACGACGGTCGGCCTGGTGCTCACCGCCCAGATCCTGGACGGCATACCGCAGCTCCAGGCCATCCAGCCGTACCTCTTCCCGCACTACTGGCTGTCCTTCGCCGACCTGCTCCGCGACCCGGTCTACTGGGACGGGATCTGGCGGGACCTCGGCCTCCAGGCGCTCTACGCCGCGGTGTTCGGGTCGGCGGCCTGGGCGCGGTTCACCACCCGCGACATCACGGCCTGAGGGGCTGACGGGCCGGCGCCCGGCGGCCTACCGGCCCGGCTCCCCGGCGCCGGCCGGCGGAGCGGCGGCCGAAGGAGCCGCCGGCTCCGCCGCGGCGCGCTCGGTCTCCAGCGCCTCCGTCGCCGCCCTCTCGCCCGCCAGCGCCCCCGCGGCGGCCAGTGCGGCCCGCCCCCGACGGGCGGTCCGCAGCGCGTCCCAGGTCAGCATCGCCAGCGCGGCCCACACCAGCACGAAGCCGGCCCAGCGCTCGGCCGGCATCTCCTCGTGGAAGACCGCGAGTCCCAGCAGGAACTGGAAGGTCGGCGCCAGGTACTGGAGCATCCCGAGGGTGGTCAGCGGCAGCCGTACCGCCGAGGCGCCGAAGCAGATCAGCGGCACCGCGGTCGCGACGCCGCATCCCGCCAGCAGCAGCGCCTGCCCGGTCCCGCCGCTGACGAACACGGACTGCCCGCGCACGCCCAGGTAGATCAGGAAGCCCAGCGCCGGCAGCGCCTGGAGGGCGGTCTCGGCGCTGAAGCCCTCGATGCCGTCCAGCTTGATGCCCTTCTTCACCAGCCCGTACGTGGCGAACGACAGCGCCAGCCCGAGCGCGATCCAGGGCATCCGCCCGTAGGCGACGGTCATCACGACCACGGCCAGGGTGCCGACGCCCACCGCCGCCCACTGGAGCGGCCGCAGCCGCTCGCGCAGCACCAGCACCCCGAACGCGATGCTCACCAGCGGGTTGATGAAGTAGCCGAGCGAGGCCTCCAGGACGTGCCCGGTGTTGACCGCCCAGATGTAGAGGAACCAGTTCAGCGAGATCACCACGGCGCAGACCAGCACCAGTCCGAGCCTCTTGGGCTGGCGCAGCAGCGGGCGGATCCAGGACCAGCGGCGCAGCGCCGCCAGGAGGACCAGGGCCACCGGGAGCGACCACGCCATGCGGTGGGCCAGGATCTCGGCCGGCGCGGCGGCGTCCAACAGGTGCCAGTAGAGCGGCAGCAGGCCCCACATGGTGTAGGCGGCGAGGCCGTACGCGAGGCCCGTGCGCTGGTCGGTTCGGGACGGCAAGGGGGCCTCCAGAGGGTGCGGTCGATCCTGTGCAAGGTAGCGCCGCCCGCCCCTGATGTCATGCCCGTTCCGAAATACGGTCATGACATCAGGGGCGGGCCGGTGGGGTGGGCCCCGTGCCCCCCTCAACGCCGCGGCGGGTGCCCGCCGGAGCGCGCCTGCGCGCTCCGGCGGGCACCCGCCGGGGGTGTGGCCGGATCCGGCCCGGGTGTGGGGCTAGCCGACGACCGTCCAGGTGTCGTTGCCGGCCAGCAGGGCGGACAGGTCGCCCTTGCCCTTCTGCTCGACGGCGGTGTCCAACTGCTCGGCCATCAAGGCGTCGTAGACCGGCCGTTCGACGTCCCGCAGCACGCCGATCGGGGTGTGGTAGAGGGTGTCGGGGTCGGCGATCCGGGACAGCGCGAAGGCCGTGGTGGGGGAGGGGTGGTGCGCGTCGTGCACCAGCACGGCGTCGGCGCCCTCCTCGGTGACGTCGATGACCTTGAGGTCGCCGGTGGCCGGGTCGCGGACGACGCCCTTGGCGCCGAGGCCGTCGGCCGCGGGGGCGCCGAACCGGATCGGCTGCCCGTGCTCCAGCCGGATCACCGCCTCCTGCGCCTGCTCCTTGTCCTTGAGCGCCTCGAAGGCACCGTCGTTGAAGATGTTGCAGTTCTGGTAGATCTCCACCAGGGCCGTGCCCGGGTGGGCGGCGGCCGCGCGCAGCACCGAGGTGAGGTGCTTGCGGTCGGAGTCGACGGTGCGGGCCACGAAGGACGCCTCGGCACCCAGCGCCAGCGAGACCGGGTTGAACGGCGCGTCCAGCGAGCCCATCGGCGTCGACTTGGTGATCTTGCCGAGCTCGGAGGTGGGGCTGTACTGGCCCTTGGTCAGCCCGTAGATCCGGTTGTTGAACAGCAGGATCTTGAGGTTGACGTTGCGCCGCAGGGCGTGGATGAGGTGGTTGCCGCCGATGGAGAGGGCGTCGCCGTCACCGGTGACCACCCACACCGACAGATCGCGGCGGGAGGATGCCAGTCCCGTGGCGATGGCCGGGGCGCGGCCGTGGATGGAGTGCATCCCGTAGGTGTTCATGTAGTACGGGAAGCGGGAGGAGCAGCCGATGCCGGAGACGAAGACGATGTTCTCCTTCGCCAGGCCGAGCTCCGGCATGAAGCCCTGGACGGCGGCGAGGACGGCGTAGTCGCCGCAGCCGGGGCACCAGCGCACTTCCTGGTCCGACTTGAAGTCCTTCATGGACTGCTTCGCCGTGGCCTTGGGCACCAGGGAGAGCGCCTCGATCGGCGCGGGCGTCGCCGCGGCCGTGTCAGTCATTGATGGCCTCCTTAAAGACCTCCGCGAGCTGCTCGGCCTTGAACGGCATCCCGCTGACCTGGGTGTGGATGCGTGCGTCGACGAGGTACTTCGCGCGCAGCAGCGTGGCGAGCTGGCCGAGGTTCATCTCCGGCACGATCACCTTGTCGTAACGCGCGAGGACCTCGCCGAGATTCCCCGGGAAGGGGTTGAGGTGGCGCAGGTGCGCCTGGGCGATGCGCTGCCCGGCGCCCCGGACCCGCCGCACCGCCGCGGTGATCGGCCCGTAGGTGGAACCCCAGCCCACCACCAGGGTGTCCGCGCCGCGGCCGGCCTCGTCCTCGGGGTCGTCGACCTCGACGTCGGGGACGGTGACGCCGTCCACCTTCGCCTGGCGGGTGCGGACCATGAAGTCGTGGTTGGCCGGGTCGTAGGAGATGTTGCCGGTGCCGTCCTGCTTCTCGATGCCGCCGATGCGGTGCTCCAGGCCGGGCGTGCCGGGCAGCGCCCAGGGTCGGGCCAGGCTCTGAGGGTCGCGCTTGTAGGGCCAGAACACCTCGGTGCCGTCCGCCAGCTCGTGGTTGGGGCCGCTGGCGAACTGCACGCGCAGGTCGGGGAGTTGGTCGACCTCGGGGATCCGCCAGGGCTCCGAGCCGTTGGCCAGGTAGCCGTCGGAGAGCAGGAAGACCGGGGTGCGGTAGGTGAGCGCGATCCGGGCCGCGTCCAGCGCCGCGTCGAAGCAGTCGGCCGGCGTCTTCGGCGCCACGATCGGCACCGGCGCCTCGCCGTTGCGGCCGTACATCGCCTGCAGCAGGTCGGCCTGCTCGGTCTTGGTGGGCAGGCCCGTCGACGGGCCGCCGCGCTGGATGTCGACGATCAGCAGCGGGAGTTCGAGGCTGACCGCCAGGCCGATGGTCTCGGACTTCAGTGCCACACCGGG
The DNA here is from genome assembly GCF_044769405.1 of Streptomyces sp. NPDC090442. Lineage (NCBI taxonomy): Bacteria > Bacillati > Actinomycetota > Actinomycetes > Kitasatosporales > Streptomycetaceae > Streptomyces > Streptomyces sp. NPDC090442. The sequence continues at coordinate 28,160 of NZ_JBIVXW010000020.1, read as the reverse complement.
CCCGGAGGTGGTGGTCACCGCCAGCGAGCCGCCGAACGCCGCACCCAAAGCGGCGCCGATGCCCGCGATCTCGTCCTCCGCCTGGAACGTCCGCACGCCGAAGTTCTTGTGCTTGGACAGCTCGTGCAGGATGTCCGAGGCCGGGGTGATCGGGTACGAGCCGAGGTACAGCGGCAGGTCGGCCTGGTGGGACGCGGCGACCAGGCCGTAGGAGAGCGCCAGATTGCCGGAGATGTTGCGGTAGGTGCCGGTCGGGAAGGCCGCGGTGGCCGGCGCGACCTCGTAGGAGGTGGCGAAGTCCTCGGTCGTCTCGCCGAAGTTCCAGCCCGCCCTGAAGGCCGTGACGTTCGCCTCCGCGATGTCCGGCTTCTTCGCGAACTTCGCCCGCAGGAACTTCTCGGTGCCCTCGGTGGGCCGGTGGTACATCCACGACAGCAGGCCCAGCGCGAACATGTTCTTGCTGCGCTCGGCCTCCTTGCGGGAGAGCCCGAACTCCTTGAGCGCCTCGATGGTCAGCGTCGTCAACGGCACCGGGTGGACGTTGTACGCCGAGAGCGTGCCGTCCTCCAGAGGGTTGGTCGCGTAGCCGACCTTCGCCATCGGGCGCTTGGTGAACTCGTCGGTGTTGACGATGATCTCCGCGCCGCGCGGCACGTCGCCGAGGTTGGCCTTCAGCGCGGCCGGGTTCATCGCCACCAGGACGTTCGGCGCGTCGCCGGGGGTGAGGATGTCGTGGTCGGCGAAGTGCAGCTGGAAGCTGGAGACGCCGGGCAGCGTGCCGGCGGGGGCGCGGATCTCGGCGGGGAAGTTGGGCAGCGTCGACAGGTCGTTGCCGAACGACGCCGTCTCGGACGTGAAACGGTCACCGGTGAGCTGCATGCCGTCACCGGAGTCGCCGGCGAACCGGATGATCACCCGGTCCAGGCGCTGGACCTCCTTGCCCGCGCCGCCGTCGCCGGACGCGCGCTGTTCCCCGACAAGCGCTCCGTCGGCCTGTTCGGCTGTGCTACTGACCTGGCTGGTCACTGCTTCGGACCTCCCTCAAGGGGTACGGCGACCCCGCCGGACGCAGGGCGTGGGACGGGTCGTACCGACCGGTTGTCCCATAACCATCGTACGTGGGTAAGGGTGCCCTTCCCTGGACCGGTCGCATGGTGGACGCCGGGATGAGACACCGTTCTGTCGTGATGTGTCATCGAATTACTGCCCCCGTCACCCTGCCTCCCTCACCCGGCGCCCTCATCCATTGGTGCTAGGACCATCGTTCTACGCCGGGGCCCCGACCGCCGGAAGATCGGGACATTGCCGATACCTGGCAGAGTGTCAGCCCGCTAGGAGTTGAGATAGGTGAGGACCGCGAGCACCCGGCGGTGATCCCCGTCACTCGGCGTCAGGCCCAGCTTGAGGAAGATGTTGCTGACGTGCTTCTCGACCGCGCCGTCGCTGACCACGAGCTGCCGGGCGACCGCGGAGTTGGTCCGGCCCTCGGCCATCAGCCCCAGCACCTCGCGCTCCCGCGGCGTCAGATGCGCCAGCACGTCCTGCTTGCGGCTGCGGCCCAGCAACTGGGCCACCACCTCCGGGTCCAGCGCGGTGCCGCCGCCGGCCACCCGGACCACCGCGTCCACGAACTCCCGCACCTCGGCGACCCGGTCCTTGAGCAGGTAGCCGATGCCCCGGCTCGACCCGGCCAGCAGCTCGGTGGCGTACTGCTCCTCGACGTACTGCGACAGCACCAGCACCCCGACCTCCGGGTGGTCCCGGCGCAGTCGGAGCGCGGCCCGCACGCCCTCGTCGGTGTGGGTCGGCGGCATCCGCACGTCGGCCACCACCACGTCCGGTGGGGTGCCCGCGCCGGCCAGCTCGGCGACCGTCCGCACCAGCGCCTCGCCGTCGCCCACGCCCGCCACGACCTCGTGCCCGCGGTCGGTCAGCAACCGCGTCAGCCCTTCCCGCAGCAGCACCGAGTCCTCGGCGATGACCACCCGCACCCTGTCCTCCACGACGACGATTCCCCCCACGTTCCCTACGGTCCAGCCTGCCGCCCCCCAGCATCCCAGCATCCGGACCGGGGCGGGTGGGTGAGGGGGAGGGAGGGGAGCGGGGCACCCGCGCGGGTGGGGCCGGACCCCCGTCCCGGTCCCACCCGCGCGGGCCGTACGCGCCGCCGTCAGCCGCGCCAGGGCAGCTCGGCGGTGACGACGGTGGGGCCGCCGGCCGGTGAGTCCACCACCAGCAGGCCGTCGACGGAGTCCAGCCGCTCGGCGAGGCCGGCCAGCCCGCCGCCGGCCGCGGTGCTCGCGCCGCCCCGGCCGTCGTCCGACACCAGCAGCATCAGCCTGTCCGGGGTGTGCCAGACGTCCACCGCGGCGTGGTCCGCGGCGCTGTGCTCGGCGACGTTCCGGAGCAGTTCGGAGACGGTGAAGTAGGCCATGCCCTCGATGGCCGCGGCCGGGCGGCGGTCCAGGTCCACCTCGACCGCGACCGGCACCGGGCAGCGCCCGGCCAGTGCGGAGAGCGCCGGGCCCAGTCCGCGGTCGGTGAGGATGGCCGGGTGGATGCCGCGGGCCAGGTCGCGCAGCTCCTGGAGCGCGATCTTCACCTCACCGTGCGCCTCGTCCACCATCGCCGCCGCCGCGCGCGGGTCCTGCGCCAACTTCTCCTTGGCCAGCCCGAGATCCAGTGCCAGCGCCGCCAGCCGGGCCTGCGCGCCGTCGTGCAGGTCCCGCTCGATGCGCCGCAGATCGGCGGCGGCGGTGTCCACCACCACCCCGCGGTCCGACTCCAGCTCGATGACCCGGGTGGCCAGCGACGACGGCCCCAGCAGCCCGCGCACCAGGAGCCGGTCCACCTGCGTCAGCCCGCGGAACAGCCACGGCCCGGCCAGCACCATCAGCAGCCCGAACCCGCCGCTCACCGCGGCCGCCACCGCCGGGCTGACATAGAGGACGGTGGTGCCGTCGCCCCACAACTGGACGCCCGGCAGCCCGGCATACGGGCGGACGAGCCAGAACCACAGCGGGAAGGTCAGCAGCGCCCACCCCACCGTCCAGAACGTCACCGCCAGGACGAACGCGAACAGCGCCCACGGGAAGACCAGGAACGCATAGAGCAGATGCCGCCAGGACGCCCCGCTCTTGAGGACCGCACCGACCCACGCCATCAGCCCCGGCTTCGCGGGGCGCAGCGGCTCCGGCGCGGCCACCTCCAGCCCCAGCAGCGCCCGCGCCCGGGCCCGTTCCAGCGCGCCCAGCCCCCGGCCGCCGGCCAGCCCGCCGGCCAACACCGGGACGCCCAGGAACGTGATCAGCAGCCCGGCGCTCAGCGCGACCACGGTGACCGCGTAGCCGAACGTCAGGCAGGCGATCGGCAGGCTCAGGCAGAGGTGGAGGAACTCCCGCCAGGTGCGCCCGGCGAAGGGGGCGCGCAGGCCCACCGGCACCCGGGGACCGTCGGTCCGCGGCGGGTGGGCGGGGTGCGCCAGATACGCGGTGTCCATGTCTCGTCGTCGTCCTTCTGCCGTGGCGTCCGGCGCCGGCCCGGCGCCGATTCCGGGTGGCGCTGCCGGCCCCTGCCGGCTCCGTCCAGCGTCGGGCACCACCGGCGCCCGGGCCATGAGGCTGCTCGCAGTCTTCCGCCGGGGGTTTTCCCCACCCCGGCACCGGGGTCAGCGCCCGCCGGCGCCCGGTCGCTCCGCGGCAACCGCGGGCCGCTGCCGCCACGGCACCTCCGCGGTCACCCGGGTCGGCCCGCCGTCCGGCGAGTCCAGCACGAACAGCCCGTCCACGGCCCCCAGTCGGTCCGCCAGCCCGGCCATCCCGCTGCCGCCGTCGAGCCGCGCCCCGCCCCGCCCGTCGTCGTGCACCTGGACCAGCAGCCGGTCCCGGGACCGCCACACCTCCACCGAAGCGCGCCGCGCCCCGCTGTGCTTGGAGACGTTCTGGAGCAGCTCGGAGACGGTGAAGTAGACGATCCCCTCGATCGCCGGGGCGGGCCGCTCGGTCAGGTCCACGGAGGTGGTGACCGGCACCGTGCAGCGCCCGGCCAACGAGGCCAGCGCGGGCCCCAGTCCGCGGTCGGTGAGGATCGCCGGGTGGATGCCGCGGGCCAGGTCGCGCAGTTCCTGGAGGGCCAGCTTCACCTCGCCGTGCGCCTCCTCCACCATCGCCGCCACGGTCTCGTCGGCCTGCCCCTCCAGCAGCTTCTCCTTCGCCAGGCCGAGGCCCATGGCGAGCGCCACCAGCCGGGCCTGCGCGCCGTCGTGCAGGTCCCGCTCGATCCGGCGCAGATCGGCCGCCGCGGTGTCGGTGACCACCATCCGGTCCGACTCCAGCTCGGCGATCCGCCGCTCCAACTCGTCGGACGGGGACAGCAGTCCGCGCACCATCACCCGGTCCGCGTTGGACAGCCAGCGCGCCACCCACGGCAGCACCGGCCAGGCCACGAACAGCGACACCAGGGTCACCGTGAAGGTGAAGATCCCCCACGGCAGCCGGACCACGGCGAACAGCGCGTGCCGCCAGGCCACCGGGTCCGTCAGGCGCGCCCACAGCCAGCCGAAGAAGCCGCGCTCCCGGGCGTGCGGCGGGCTCGGCTCGGCCACCGTCACCCCGAGCCAGGCGCGCGCCCGGGTCCGCTCCAGCTTCCCGTAGAGCCGACAGGCCATCAGACCCGAGGCCAGCAGCGGCAGTCCGACGACGGTGAGCGAGAGCCCCACCCCCAGCACCAGCCACACCACGAGCACCGCGAACGCGGCGACGTCCAGCGGGAGGTTCACCAGCAGATAGCCGATCTCCCGCCAGGTCCAGCCGCTGAGCGGGGCCCGCGGCGGCGGGAGCGCCACCGACTCGGTGTCGTCGGCGGCAGTGAGCTGGGATCTTTCCGTCATGCGCCCAGCTTGCCGGGGTCCGCGGCCGACTGCCATGGGGTTCGTCGGGTGGCGGGTGGGGGGTTTGCCCCACCCGCCGTGCGCGGGGCCCGGGTTGGCGCGGGACGCTGTGGACAGCGTGCGGCCGCGGGCCCGTATGGTGTTGCGGTGCGAAACGGCCGCGTGGACATGACGAGTGCGACGACGGGCGCGGCCGCGGGCCCGGGACGGCGCGGCGACGACGGCCGGCCCACGACGGGACCCGCCGCCACCCCCCGCCCCCCGGCCCCCGCCGGCCGGCGCTGGGACGACCGCGGCCGGAACCGGACCGCGGCCCTGGCCGGCGCGCTGCTCGCCGCCGTCGCCGGGATCTGCGCGACCACCTGGTACGGCGCCGACGCCGCCCTCTGGCTCGGCGCCGCGGCCGTCGGGTGCGCGGGCGGCGGCGCGGCGCTCACCGCGGCGCCCGGCCGCCGCCCCGTCGGCACCGCCCTGCTGCTGACCGGCGGCACCCTCGGCCTCGTCGCCGCCTGGCAGGCCGCGCCCGGCGCCGCCCGGCTCGCGGCCACCGGACTCACCGCCGCGGCCGCCCTGGCGCTGCTCGGCCTCCGCACCCGGCTGGGGCGCGGCGGCCTCACCGGCGCGGCCGCGGTCGTGCTCGCGGTGGCCGGTTGGGAGCTGGCGCTGGCCCTGACCGACCCGGTCCGCACCGGCGTCGTCCTTGGCTTCCTCGCCGTCCTGGCCCTCGGGGCGCTGCCCCGGCTCGCCCTGCGCACGGCCGGACTGACCGGGTGGGACGAGAAGCACGCGGGCGGCGCCCCGGTCAGCCGCCACCAGGTGGCCGCCGCGCTCGCCGCCACCCACCAGGGGCTGGCCCCGGCCACGGTGGCCACGGCCGCCTCCGCCGGCGCGGCCGGCGTCCTCGTGGCGGGCGCGCCCGGCCCCTGGCCGGTGCTCACCGCCCTGCTGCTCGCCGTCGTGCTGTTCTCCCGGGCCCGCGCCTACCCCCTGGCCGTGCAGGTGGTCGCCCTGCTCGCCGCCGGAACGGCCGTGTGCGTACGGCTCGTTCTGCTCTGCGCGACGGACGGCGGCGCCCCGGCGCTCGCCCTGGTCGCGCTCGGACTGCTGGCGGCGCTGCCCCTGGTGGCGCTCGCCGTCCGCCTCCCGGACCCGCTGCGCAACCGGCTGCGGCGCTGGCTGGACGTGGTGGAGTCGGTGAGCACGGTGGCGCTGATCCCGGTGGGCCTCGGCGCGTTCGGGCTCTACGGGACGCTGCTGGGTGGCGCGTGACGAGGGGAGGCCCGGTGGCGGCGGAGGCGACGGGGAGTTCCTGTGAAGACCCGGCGGCGCGGGAACGTTCCGGCCGGCCCGGGGAGTTCGGAAGGCGGGGGCGGTGACTGCGGCGAGTACGGAAGGCGTGGGGGGAAGGGCAGTGGACGTGGCGAACGGCAACGGTGCCCCCACTTCGGGCGGTTCGGGCGGTGGCGAGGGTGCGGGCGGTGCGGCGGTGACGGGTGGGGCGCCGGGCGCGCTGCCCGCCGCGGTGCCGATGCCGCCGGCCGCCCCGGCGCCGGGCCCGACCCCTGTCCCGGTGCCGACCCGACCGGTGCCGGTCACGGCCGAACCGTCCCCGTTCGACCCGCCGCCGGCGCCGGTGCACACGTCCCCACCGATGCCCGCGCCCGTTCCCGGGGCCGCTCCGGTTCCCGCGCCCGTGCCCGTCAACCCGGCCGTGGCGCCGGCCGGTTCGGCCCCGGCGGCGACTGCCCCGCTCCCGGTGACCGCCCCGCCTCCGACGGCGGCCCCGCAGGCCCCGTCCGCTCCACCCGTGGCCCCGTCCCCGGCCGCCGCCCCACTGCCCCCGGTGGCGCCGACGCCGCCTCCCGGACCCGCTGCGCCCGCCCCCGGCTCCTACGGGCGCGCCGGGATGCCCGCGCGCACGCCCGTCTCCGTGCCGTTGCTGCCGCCCGAGTTGGCCGACGGGCAACCCCGACCGCGGCGTGGCGACCCGCTGCCCCGGCGCGCCGGCCGGGCCCTGCGCCGGGTGTTCGCCTCCTCGCCGGCCGCCGAGTCCGCCGCCCTGACCCGGGCCGCGTCCGCCATCCAGCAGCCGGTCTCCAGCGGCCGGCAGATCGCGGTGTCCAGCATCCGCGGCGGCGCCGGCAAGTCCACCGTCGCCGCCCTGCTCGCGCTGACCTTCGCGCACTACCGCCCCGACCCGGTGCTCGCCGTCGAGGCCGACCCGGCGCTGGGCACGCTCCCGCACCGGCTCGGCGCCCGCGAGGTCCGCTGGTCGGGCTCCGACCTCGCGCAGATCCTCGACCCGTCGATGCTGATCACGGATCTGACGGGCTATCTCCTGCCGTTCGCCGGCGGCGGCTGGCTGCTGCCCGGCAGCCAGGGCGCCATCGGCACCCGCCTGGACATCGACACCTATCGCGTGGTGATGACCTCGCTGCGCCGCCACTTCGCCGCCACGGTGGTGGACTGCGAGACGCTGCCCGCCGAGGTCGCGCGCACCGCGCTGGTGACCACCCAGGCGCGGGTCCTGGTCACCCCGGCGACCCCGGAGGGCGTGGCCGCCACCCGTTCCGTACTGGACTGGATCGGCGGTCTGCACCCCGGACTGCTGCCGACCGCGGTCGTGGTGCTCACCCACTCCTCGCCCGACAGCGGCGTCGACGTCCGCAAGGCCGCCGCGCATCTGGGCGCCGGCGGCGCCGCGGTGCTGCCGCTGCCGTACGACCGCCACCTGGCGGCGGGCGGCGCCATCCGCACCGAGCTGCTGGGGGCCCGCACCCGCGAGGCCGCGGCGCGGATCGCGGCCGAGGCCATGGACCGCGCGGTCTCCCGCGACCCGTCCCGCCGCCAACAGCGACAGCAACAACACCAATCGCAGCAGCAACAACCGGCGCCCGCGCAGCCGCCCACCCAGGGGGCCGCCCCACACCCGGCTCCGCCCCCGGCGCCGCAGGGCTACCCCCAGGCCCAACAGGCCCAACAGCCGTCGGTATCCCAGCAGCCCCAGATGCCCTCGCACCCCCAGGCGCCACCCCGGCCGGCCGACCCCCGCACCCCGTACGGCGGCGGCACCCCGCGCTGACCGGCGGCCGCCGCCCCGCCCCGGCCGCACTCCGATCCCGCCCATCGGACGTTCCCCGTCCGCAGCGTGAGACGCCGCAGGAGGCAACCAGGTCGTCCGTCTACGCTGCCGGCCACCCAGGTCGGGCGAAGCCGGGGCAACCCCGGCTCCCCGTGACGATGCGGCTGCGGGGCGGGGTCGGCGCAGGGCCTAGACTCCGGTCCGTACAGATCGTGTAAAAGTCGTTTCAAGAAGCGCAGTCAGGGAGCGAGGGGCGGACGTGCCGGACGCGACCGTACGCACCACCGTCGCCGCGGACTATTTCCAGGGCTACTCGGCCGTCGGGATCATCGCCGTGGTCGGCGTGCTGTTCGTCGCCGTGGCCTTCGGGGCCGGGCGGCTGCTGCGGCCCGTGGTGCCCACCCCGGAGAAGCTGCTGACGTACGAGTGCGGCGTCGACCCGGTCGGCGAGGGCTGGGCACACACCCAGGTCCGCTACTACGTCTACGCCTTCCTCTACGTCGTCTTCGCCGTCGACTCGATCTTCCTCTTCCCCTGGGCGACGGTCTTCGCCGCCCCGGGATTCGGCGGTGTGACGCTGGTGGAGATGTTCATCTTCCTCGGCTTCCTCGCCGTCGGCCTGCTCTACGCGTACAAGAAGGGCGTCCTGGAATGGACGTGACCCCCGCCCCCACCGGCCCCGAGGCCGCGCCCGGGAGCGCCGCCCCCGTGCCCCTGCCGGAGCCCCGGCGCCTCGGCGCGCTGGCCCGGCTCGCCCCCGAACCCATGAAGGTGGTCCTCAACTGGGGCCGCCGCTACAGCCTGTGGGTCTTCAACTTCGGACTGGCCTGCTGCGCCATCGAGTTCATCGCCGCGTCCATGGCCCGGCACGACTTCATCCGGCTCGGCGTGATCCCGTTCGCGCCCGGCCCGCGCCAGGCCGACCTGATGGTCGTCTCCGGCACCGTCACCGACAAGATGGCGCCCGCGGTCAAGCGGCTCTACGAGCAGATGCCCGAGCCGAAGTACGTCATCTCCTTCGGCGCCTGCTCCAACTGCGGCGGCCCGTACTGGGATTCGTACTCGGTCACCAAGGGCGTGGACCAGATCATCCCGGTCGACGTGTACGTCCCCGGCTGCCCGCCGCGGCCGGAGGCGCTGCTCCAGGGCATCCTCAAGCTCCAGGAGAAGATCGCCCGCGAGTCGCTCGGCGAGCGCTACTCGCGCACCGCCCGGCCGTCCGCCGCCGCCCTCCGCAGCGGCCTGGTGGCCCCGCCGGCCGCCCCGACCGCCCCGGCGAACGCGGGGGAGGAGCCCCGATGACGCAGCAGCCGGAACAGCCCGAGCGGCCGGCCGAGGACGTGGCCGCCGAGCCGGCCGCCGAGCCGGTCGTCGGCTGGCTGCCGGGCCCGGCCGGTGAGCTCTTCGGGGCCGGCGCCACCGCGGAACTCGCCTACGACCTGCTGACCGTCGACGTCCCGGCCGACGCCTGGACCGCCGCGCTGACCACCGCCCGCGACGCCCTCGGCTGCAGCTATTTCGACTGGCTGAGCGCCGTGGACGAGCCCGGCACCGGCTTCCGGATCTGCGCCCACCTCGTCGACGTGACGCGCCCCGGCGCCGTCCGCCGGCTGGTCGTGCGGACCACCGTGCCGCACGACGCGCCCGCGCTGCCCACCGCCGTGGGCGTCTTCGCGGGCGCCGGCTGGCACGAGCGGGAGACCCACGAGATGTTCGGCGTGGACTTCACCGGCCATCCGCACCTGGTGCCGCTGCTGTTGCCGGAGACCTTCGAGGGCCACCCGCTGCGCAAGGACTTCGTGCTGGCGGCGCGGGTCGCCAAGGCGTGGCCCGGCGCCAAGGAGCCGGGCGAATCCGAGCACGGGGGCCCCAAGCGGCGGCAGATGTTGCCGCCGGGGGTCCCGGACCCCAACGAATGGGGGCCGCTCAAGGGCCAGTTGCCGGCCGCCCCGGCGCGACCGGCCCGGGGCGCACGGGCGGCCGGCGCCGCCGGCGAGCGCCCGCCCCGGCGCACCCGTTCCGTGAGCGCCGGCTCGGCGAGCCAGCAGACGACGGACACCGAGCCGGCCGCCGGAGCGGGCACGGAGGCGGACGCCGCGACCGGTGCGCCGGTCGAACGCCCGGCCCGCGCGGCCCGCCCGGACCGGCCGCCGCGCCGCAACCGCTCCGTGAGCCAGGGCTCGGTCAGCCAACAGCCGGCGACCGGGGCCACCCCGGAGGACCCCGCCCCCAAGGGCCCGGCCCCCGAGGACCCCGCGCCCCCGCGTTCCTCCGACGCGCCCTGGCACCACGCCCGCCCGGCGTTCGACGAGGCCGGGGCGGAGCCGCAGGACGGCCCCGAGCCGCCGCGGAAGCCCCAAGAGCCCCGGCCCGCACCGGAAGCGTCCCCCCGACCCCCCGGCGAAGCCGACCGCACCGACGCCGACCGCACCGACGACGAAGGAGGCGACACCCCATGAGCGACACCCTCGCCCTGGTGCTGCGCCTGCTCGCGGTCTTCGTGGTCTTCCTGGTCTTCCCGCTGGTCATCGGCCAGACCGAGCACAAGGTCATGGCCCACATGCAGGGCCGCCTCGGCCCCATGTACGCCGGCGGCTTCCACGGCTGGGCCCAACTCGTCGCCGACGGCGTCAAGTTCGCGCAGAAGGAGGACGTCGTCCCGGCCGGCGCCGACCGGCGGATCTTCCAACTCGCGCCCGCGGTCGCCCTGTTGCCGTACCTGCTGGTCATGGTCGCGATCCCGATCGGGCCGGGCAACGCCGTCGGGCAGGCCCTGGACGCGGGCATCTTCTTCGTGCTCGCCGTCATGGGCGTCGGCGTGCTCGGCTCGCTGATGGCGGGCTGGGCGTCGGCCAACAAGTTCTCCCTGCTCGGCGGCCTGCGGACGGCCGCGCAGCTGCTCGCCTACGAGCTGCCGATGCTGCTGGCCGCCGCCTCCGTCGCGATGGCCGCCGGCACCCTCTCGCTGCCCGGCATCCTCGACGCCTTCCACTGGTGGTGGGTGCCCTGGCAGCTCATCGGCGGCGTGGTGTTCTTCACCGCCGGACTCGCCGAGCTCCAGCGGCCCCCGTTCGACATGCCGGTCGCCGACTCCGAGATCATCTTCGGCGCGTACACCGAGTACACCGGCCTGCGCTTCGCGCTCTTCCTGCTCGCCGAGTACGCCGGCATCGTCGTGCTCAGCGCGCTGACCGCGGTCCTCTTCCTGGGCGGCTGGCACGGCCCGTTCGGCGCCGACGGCCTGGGCTGGCTGTGGACGCTGGTGAAGACCGTGGCACTCAGCTTCGTCGTCATCTGGCTGCGGGTCACCTACCCGCGGCTGCGCGAGGACCAGCTCCAGAAGCTGGCCTGGACGGTCCTGATCCCGCTCGCGCTCGCCCAGATCGCCCTCACCGGCGTCATCAAGGTGGTGATCTCCTAGCCATGGGCATCCCCGGATCCGGCCTGGCCAAGGGCCTGGCCGTCACGCTCCGCACCATGACGCGGAAGTCCGTCACCGCGCAGTACCCGGACGTCCAGCCCGACCTCGCGCCCCGCACCCGCGGCGTCATCGGGCTGTTCGAGGAGAACTGCACGGTCTGCATGCTGTGCGCCCGCGAGTGCCCCGACTGGTGCATCTACATCGACTCCCACAAGGAGACGGTGCCGCCGGCCGCCCCCGGGGGCCGCGAACGCAGCCGGAACGTGCTCGACCGCTTCGCCATCGACTTCGCGCTGTGCATGTACTGCGGGATCTGCATCGAGGTCTGCCCCTTCGACGCGCTGTTCTGGTCGCCGGAGTTCGAGTACGCCGAGACCGACATCCGCGAGCTGACCCACGAGCGCGACAAGCTGCGCGAGTGGATGTGGACGGTGCCCGAGCCGCCCGCGCTGGACCCGGCGGCCGAGGAGCCCAAGGAGATCGCCGCCGCCCGTAAGACCGCGGACAAGCTGGTCGCCCAACAGGCCGCCGCCGCACCGGAACAGCAGACCACCGCTGACGACACCACCAAGGGGGAGGGAACGTGACGCTCGCCGCCGCAAGCCACGGCTTCCTCTCGCCCACCGGCGTCGAGATCGCCTTCGTCCTCGTCGGCCTCGCCACCCTCGGCGCGGCGCTGGTGACCGTCACCTCCCGGCAGTTGGTGCACGCCGCGCTGTGGCTGGTGGTCGCCCTCGGCGGGATCGCCGTGGAGTACCTCCTGCTCACCGCCGAGTTCATCGCCTGGGTGCAGGTGCTGATCTACGTCGGGTCGGTGGTCGTGCTGCTGCTCTTCGGGCTGATGCTCACCAAGGCGCCCATCGGCCCCTCGCCGGACGCCGACTCGGGCAACCGCTGGGCCGCGCTCACCGTGGCCGGCGCCTCGGCCGCGGTCCTGGTCTGGGTCGTCGTCGACGCCTTCCGCGCCACCTGGATCGACCTCGACGGGGCCGTCCAGGGCTCCTCCGAGGTCTCCGGGCGCAGCCTGTTCCGCTTCTGGGTGCTGCCCTTCGAGGCGCTCTCCGTCCTGCTGCTCGCCGCGCTCGTCGGCGCGATCGTGCTGTCCCGCCGGGGCGGCGGTGCCAAGGGCGCCGCCGAGACCTCGGCCCCCGCCGCGGGGGAGGGGCGGCACTGATGCATCTCGCCTACCCGGCGGTCCTCGCCGTCCTCCTCTTCTGCACCGGCCTGTACGGCGTGCTCGCGCGCCGCAACGCGATCCTGGTGCTGATGTCCGTCGAGCTGATGCTCAACGCCGTCAACCTCAACCTCGTCGCCTTCGACGTCTGGCTGCGCGACGCCCTGCACGGCGGCCAGGCGCTCACCCTCTTCACCATCGCCGTCGCCGCCGCCGAGATCGGCATCGGGCTGGCGATCGTGCTGCTCGTCTACCGCAACCGCGGCAGCTCCGACATCGACCGGCTCCGCGACCTCGCCGAGCGGCCGGCCGGACCGGACACCGCGGACGGATCGGCCGCGGCCCCCTCGGACACCGGGGCGGAGGCCACCGCGTGACGCTCACGACCACCGCCGTACTCGTCCCCCTCCTGCCCTTCCTCGGGGCCGTCGCCGGCCTCCTCATGGGGCGGCGCTCGCCCGGCTTCGTCCGCCCGCTGGCGGTGCTGCCGACGCTCGCCGCGGCGGTCCTGACCGTCGCCGTCGCCGTCGGCCAGGGCGGCGGCCCGGCCACCGACGTCGCCACCCGGCTCACCCCGACCGGCTCGCTCCCCATCGACCTGGCGCTGCACGTCGACGGCTTCGCCGCCCTGATCGCCGTCCTCGTCGGCACCGTGGCGACCTGCGTGCAGATCTACTCCACGGCCTATCTGCGCGACGATCCGCGCTACCCCTCCTACGCCGCGCTGGTCTCGCTCTTCACCTCCGCGATGCTGCTGGTCGTCTACACCGGCGACCTGATGGTGCTGCTGGTCGGCTGGGAGGTCATGGGCATCTGCTCGTACTTCCTCGTCGGCCACTACTGGGAGACCGAGGCCGCCCGCACCGCCTCCCTCAAGGCGTTCCTCGTCACCAAACTGGGCGACGTGCCGTTCCTCTTCGGCATCTTCGCGCTGGCCGCCGACACCGGGACCTTCCGGATCACCGGCATCCTCGGCCACATCGCCCGTGACGGCCTGCACCACCCGACGCTGATCGCGCTGCTGCTGCTGGCCGGCGTCGCGGGCAAGTCGGCGCAGTTCCCGCTGCACACCTGGCTGCCGGACGCGATGGCCGGCCCGACGCCGGTCTCCGCGCTCATCCACGCCGCGACGATGGTCGCCGCCGGTGTCTACGTCGTGGCCCGCCTCCTCCCGGTCTTCGCCGCCTCCGCGGCGGCGCTGATCGTGCTCGCCGCCCTGGCCGCGGTGACCATGGTCGGCTCCGCCCTGGCCGCGCTCGCCCAAGACGACATCAAACGCGTGCTGGCCTACTCGACCGTCGGCCAACTCGGCTACATGACCGGCGCGCTGGCCGTCGGCGACCGCGGCGCCGCCGTCTTCCACCTGCTGTCGCACGGTGCGTTCAAGGCCCTCCTCTTCCTCGGCGCGGGCGTGGTCATCCACGCCGCCGGCACCAACTCGCTCTCCGCGATGTCCCGGATGAGCGGCCTGGCCCGTCGCATCCCGGACGCCGCCTGGACGCTGGGCGTCGCCCTGCTCGCCCTCGCCGCGATCCCGCCGTTCGCCGGCTTCTTCTCCAAGGAGGCCGTGCTGGGCGCGGCCGAGCACGCCGCCACCGGCCACGCGACCGGCATCCCCGGCGCCGCCGGCTGGACCGTGCTGCTCTCCGGTCTGCTCACCGCCCTCCTCACCGCCGCCTACGCCACCCGACTGTGGCTGCTGACCTTCCACGGCACCGGCCCCGAGGTCCCCGACCACGGTCCCCAACCGCGCGCCATGACCGGCGTCCTGTGGGTGCTCTTCATCCCCACCGTCGGCCTCGGACTGGCCGCCCCCCTCCTGCCCGCCTGGTTCGACGGGCGCTCGCTCGCCCCGACCACCACCACCGCCGTCCTCGGCACCGGCGTGGCCCTCATCGGCGGCCTGATGACCTACGCCGCCTGGCGCCACACCCACCCGTCGCCCGACCACCGCCCCTCAACGAGCCGCTCCGCGGCGCCCCCTTCGTCTGCCCTCGCCACCCGCACCCCCGCCGGAGCGGTGGCGCTGGCCGACGACGCCGCCCCCGCCCTCGCCGAGGAACTGGCCATCGTCAGCCACCCCCCGGCCCCCGGCGCCGCGGACCCGGCCGACCCCGGCCGGCTCCTCCTCGGCCCGCTGCACCGCCACGCCGCCGCCGGCTTCCACCTCGACGCGGTCTACTCCGCGCTGTTCGTCCGGCCCACCCGGGCGGCCGCGACCCTGGTCCGCTTCCTGGACCGCGCGGTCGTCGACACCTACGTCGCCGGCGCCGGCGCCGCCCCCCGCTGGCTGGGCGCCGCGGTCCGCCGCGCCCAGACCGGGAACGTGCAGACCTACCTCGGGGCGCTGCTGGCCGGCGCGCTCGTCCTGGCCATCGCCGCCGTCCTCGTCGCTACGGGCACGGGAGCCTGACCGTGAACCACACCGCCATGCAGATCCTCCTCGCGGGCGCCGTCGTCCTCCCCCTGGTCGGCGCGCTCGCCGCCCTGCTGCCGGCCCCGCCCGGCCTGAGGGGGAAGAACCCCGACCAGGCCGTACTGCGCCACGGCGTGACCGTCACCGGCGTGGTGCTCGTCGCGACCCTCGCGCTGGCCGCCGGCTTCGACCGCGGTCACCCGGCGCGTATGCAGGCCACCACCGACCTCAGGTGGATCCCGGCGCTCGGCATCCGCGTGCACCTCGGCATCGACGGCATCTCGCTCCCCCTCCTCGTCCTGAGCGCGCTGCTGACCTTCCTCTGCGCCCTCTACAGCTACTTCAAGATGCCAACGGGCCCGTCCCCCAAGGCATTTGTGGCGCTGCTCCTCGTCCTGGAATCCGGCACCCTCGCGACCTTCGCGGTGCTGGACCTGGTGCTGTTCTTCCTCGCCTTCGAGATGGTCCTCATCCCGATGTACTTCCTCATCGCCCGCTGGGGCGGCGCCGGCCGCCAGGCGGCCGCTTGGAAGTTCATCCTCTACACGCTGCTCGGCTCCGTCGTGATGCTGCTCGGCCTCCTCCTCATCGGGCTGAAATCCGGCACCTTCGACATGGTCGCACTGGCCACTGACAACGGCCCGAAAACCCAGCTCAGCCACACCGTTCAGGTCATCGCGGTGCTCGCCGTCGGCATCGGACTGGCCGTCAAGTCCCCGATGTGGCCGCTGCACAGCTGGCTGCCGGACGCGCACACCGCGGCCCCCACCGCCGGCTCGGTCCTGCTGGCCGGCGTCCTGCTGAAGATGGGCACCTACGGCTTCGTCCGGATCGCGCTGCCGATCACCCCCGACGGCCTGCACACCCTCGCGCCCTACCTCGGCGCGCTGGCCGCCGTCGGCATCGTCTACGGCTCGCTGGCCTGCCTCGCCCTGGTCCGCTCCGGAGGCAGCGGCGACCTCAAGCGCCTGATCGCCTACAGCTCCGTCGGCCACATGGGCTTCGTCCTGCTCGGCATCGCCACCATGACCCCCACCGGCGTCAACGGCGCGCTGTTCGCCAACATCGCGCACGGCCTGATCACCGGCCTGCTCTTCTTCCTCGTCGGCGGCCTCAAGGACCGCCTGGGCAGCACCGACCTGGACACCCTCTCGGGCACCACCGGCGCCGCCCTCTACGGCCGCGCCCCCCGCCTCGGCGGACTGCTCGCCTTCGCCGCCGTCGCCTCCCTCGGCCTGCCCGGACTGGCCGGCTTCTGGGGCGAGATGCTGACGATGTTCGGCGCCTACCACCCGGCCGCCGGCCTCAGCCGTCCCGCCTTCCTCACGTTCATGGCGCTGGCCGGCCTCGGCACCCTGCTGACCGCCGCGTACCTGCTGCTGGTCGTCCGCCGGGTCTGCATGGGCGGCACCCTCAAGGCCGCGACCGCCCCCGGCGAGACCGGCGGGCCGGCCCCCGCCCCCGCCGTCCCCGACCTCGCCCGCTACGAGTACGCGGCCTGGGGCCCCCTCGCCGCCCTCACCGTCCTCGCCGGACTGTGGCCCGCGGCCCTCCTCGGCCTCACGAACCCGGCCGTCCAGCAGCTCCTCGGAGGCGGTAAGTGATGAGTCAGGCCACCTCGCTGGTCCAGTCCGTCGACTGGCTCGCCATCGCCCCGCCCACCCTGACCGCGGCCGTCGCCTTGGTGGTGCTGGTCGCCGACCTCTTCCTGCCGGCCGGCCGCAAGCACCTGTTGGGCTGGTGCGCGACCGCCGGCCTGGTTGCCGCCGCGCTCCTGCTGCTGCCCCTCCTGGACGGCCACCGCCGCACCTTCTGCCTGACCGGCCAGCCGCAGGCGTGCAGCTACGCGGCCGACCACTTCACCCTGATCGTCCAGTTCCTGGTGCTCGGCGGCGCGCTGCTGACCGCCCTGCTGTCCATCGACACCCTCAAGGACCACGACCTGCCCGCGGGGGAGTACTGGTTCCTGCTGCTCTCCTCGGCCGCCGGCGCCGCCCTGCTGCCCGCCGCCCGGGACCTGGCCACCCTGGTCATCGCCCTGGAGGTCGCCTCGCTGCCCGCGTTCGCCCTGGTCGGGCTGCGCCGCGGCGACCGGCTCTCCTCCGAGGCGGCGCTGAAGTTCTTCCTCTCCTCGGTGGCCGCCACCGCCGTGATGCTCCTCGGCGTGAGCTTCGTCTACGCGGCCACCGGGAGCCTGCACCTGTCCCGGGTGGCGCACGCCCTCGCCGCCCTCCCGGACCCGCGGCTGGCCACCCTGGCCAGCGCTGGCGTCGCGCTCACCCTGGTCGGCTTCGCCTTCAAGACCGCCGCCGCCCCCTTCCACTTCTGGGTGCCGGACACCTACGTCGGCGCCCCGCTGCCGATCGCCGCGTACCTCTCCGTCGTCGGCAAGGCCGTCGGCTTCTCCGGCCTGATCCTCGTCACCGTCCAGGGCTTCCCCTCGTACGCGAACGTCTGGGGCCCGGCGCTGGCCGTGCTCGCCGCGCTCACCATGACCGTCGGCAACGCCGCGGCGCTCCGCCAGGACCCGGCCCGCGCCCACAGCGCCGTCCGCCTCCTGGCCTGGTCCTCCGTCGGGCAGGCCGGCTACCTGCTGGTCCCGATCGCCGCCGCTGGCTACGCCCACGACCCCGCGCACGCCGTCGGCGCCACCGTCGCCTACGCCCTGATGTACGCCGCGGTGAACCTCGGGGCGTTCGCCGTCGCCGCCCTGGTGTCCCGCACCAGCCCCGCCAACCGCCTCGCCGACTACCGGGGCCTCTACCACCGCCGTCCCCTGGTGGCACTCGCCCTCGGCTTCTTCCTTCTCTGCCTGGCGGGCCTGCCCCCGGGCATCATCGGCCTGTTCGCCAAGGTGACGGTCTTCTCCTCGGTCGTCGACGCCGGCCTGGGCTGGCTCGCCGTCGTCATGGCCGTCAACGTCGTGATCGCGCTGTACTACTACCTCCAGTGGACGGCGGTCCTCTTCCGGCCGGCGACGGCCCCGGCCGACGGGACCGCCGAGCAGCCCCCGGCCCGGATCCCGGCCGCCCTCGGCACCGCCCTGGCGCTGGCGACCGCGCTGGGCGTCGTCCTCTCCGGCGCCCCCCAACTCGTCCTCCGCTTCGCCGCCGGCGCCCTCCTGTAGGACCCCGCGCCGCCCCTCGGGCGGGCCCGCGGCGCCGGTCGCGGCGGCCGGGAGCCCGCCCGCCGCGACCGGTCCCCCTAAGGGCACCCCCGCCCGCCCCTGACCAGGCACGCCCGGGGAACCACGCCCGCCCCTCTCGCGTTGACCAGTGAGTAAGGGTCCACTGGAGAGTGGAGAAACGCAGCCAAGGGTTCCCCTGCCGCACCACCTGGAGGGCGTACCGTGCACCGCCGGCACAACGGGCTCAGGACCGCCGTACTCCTCGGGGGACTGTCCGCACTCATCATCGTCATCGGCAGCTTCTTCGGCCGCACCGGCCTGATCGCCGCCGTCCTGATCGCCGTGGGCACCAACGCCTACGCGTACTGGAACAGCGACAAGCTGGCCCTGCGGGCGATGCGGGCCCGCCCGGTCAGCGAGTTCGAGGCGCCACAGCTCTACCGCATGGTCCGCGAGCTCTCCACCGCCGCCCGCCAACCCATGCCCCGGCTCTACATCTCCCCGACCCAGGCGCCCAACGCCTTCGCCACCGGCCGCAACCCCCGTAACGCCGCGGTCTGTTGCACCGACGGCATCCTCCAGATACTCGACGAGCGCGAGCTGCGCGGCGTCATCGGCCACGAGCTCAGCCACGTCTACAACCGCGACATCCTGATCTCCTCCGTCGCCGGCGCGCTGGCCTCGGTCGTGATGTTCCTGGTCAACTTCGCCTGGCTGATCCCGGTGGGCCGCTCCGACGATGACGACGAGGGCCCGGGCCTGATCGGGATGTTGCTGATCATGCTCCTCGGCCCGATCGCGGCCTCGCTGATCCAGCTCGCCGTCAGCCGCTCCCGTGAGTACCAGGCCGACGCCTCCGGCGCCCAACTCACCGGCGACCCGCTCGCGCTGGCCTCCGCGCTCCGCAAGCTGGAGCGCGGCACCCAGCAGCTCCCGCTGCCCCCCGAGCCCCGCCTGGAGACCGCCAGCCACATGATGATCGCCAACCCGTTCCGCCCCGGAGAGGGCCTGACCCGCCTCTTCTCCACCCACCCGCCGATGCCCGAGCGCATCGCCCGCCTGGAACAGATGGCCGGCCACCACCGCCCCTGACGGCGCCCCGGGTCACTCCTTCGGGGACCGGTGCCCCGGCGACGCAACGTTCCACCAGGTCGCTCGCGTCTTGGACGGCGGAACCACTCACCACCCCGCCCGTGGAAGGCTGCCGATCATGAAGTTCATCCTCAACGTCCTCTGGTTGATCCTCAGCGGTCTCTGGATGGCGATCGGCTACGTCGTCGCCGGAATCATCTGCTGCGTCCTGATCGTCACCATCCCGTTCGGCATCGCCAGCTTCCGCATCGCCGGCTATGCCCTGTGGCCGTTCGGCCGGACGACCGTCGAGCGGCGTGACGCCGGCGCCGGTTCGGTGATCGGCAACATCATCTGGGTCGTCTTCGCCGGCTGGTGGCTGGCGCTCGGCCACATCGTCACCGGCATCGCCCTGTGCGTGACGATCATCGGCATCCCGTTCGGCATCGCCAACTTCAAGATGGTCCCGCTCTCGCTGCTCCCCCTGGGCCGCGAAATCGTCCCCACGGACCAGCCGTTCGCCACCCGTTGACCGGCGGCGGGCGGTGCCGTTGCGTGCATTAGTCGCCCGTTAGCGGAACGCCAGCCCCGTCCCCGAAGCTGATTGCCGTCCGGGAACGAGACGAGAGCAACCGCAACGGGAGACCCGATGAACACCGCCACCGCCACCAACCGCTTCCGCGGCCGCGCCGGCCGCCGCCTCGCCGCCGCCCTCGTCGCCGCCGCTGCGCTTGGCCTGGGAGCCACGGCCTGCGGGCCGGACTCCGGGGCGGCGGCCCCCGCCGGCTCCCCGGCCCCTGCCGGCTCCCCGGCCCCGTCCGACGCGCAGCACGCCTCGAACCCGCCCGCGGACAACTCCGGTGCGCAGGGCCAGAACGGCGGCAGGACGGCGCCGTCCGCCGCCCGGGGCGCCACCTCCGGGGGCGGCGGCCACACCGGCGCCAGCTCCGCCCCCGCCGGCGGCGGCGTCGCCCACGCGGGCAGCCACCGCACCTTCGTCGGCAAGCTGGAGTACCTCGCGCCCGGCAAGCTGATCGTCAAGCCCGAGGGCGGCGGCATGGACCAGGCGTTCTACGTCGCCAACGACACGCGGATCCTCGGCGCGGCCGCGATCTGCTCCATCGACGACGGCCGCGTGACCATCGGCAAGGACGGCTACGGCACCTCCAAGTGCACCGAGGAGCAGCTGGAGAAGGCCGCGAAGACCAGCAGCGTGACCGTCCGCGTCACCATGGACCGCAAGTCCGGCGCCGCCGAGACGGTCGAGGAGAAGTACCACCCGTAAGCCGCGCCCCGCGCGCCCGGTGGGTCCTGTGCCCGCCGGGCGTACGGCCGTTGCGCGGCCCCGGGCCGACTCCCGTGCCCGGGAACGCCGTTGGGGCGGCGCGTCCCCGTGTCGCGCCGCCCCAACGGCTTCCCTGCGTGCCGCACGCCCCCACCGGGGGCGCGATCAGCGGTAGTTGACGAACTTCCCGCTTGATCGCCTGACCTGCGGTTTTGTGGCGGAAGGGTCCGTGAGCTGCGAAAACTACGTTCAGTAGTTGCCGCCGTTTTCCGGGCCCTTCCTGGCCCTTGTGCCCTGGGTGTGCCCTCAGGGCACGAGCGGTGCAGGAGGCTCGGGGCAAGATGCGATCCCGAACGGGATCACTGCCGGATGAACAGAATCACGCAACAAGGCCGATCCGGTTCAGCCGTTTCCATCTTGACGTCGCTTTGCCCGCTGGGACGCACGTGTGCCGTACTTATTTTCGAACTGTCGCCCATGGTGACTAACTCATCACTGGACTGAAAATCGTCTGGCCACGTGCAGTTGAGCACGGGAAGTCTGATCGTCGCATCAATGAACGGTGCAGCCACTTCAGTCCAGGAGGACGCTCGTGAAGAAGTCGCAACTGTCTCGCCCGCGGTGCGCACTGGCTCTGGCCGCAGCCGGGTGTGCCGCGGTGACAGTGCTCTCCATTCCCGGCGCGACCGCTCAGCCCGTTGCCACCCACCATGCGAGGGCCCAGTCGGCCGCGAGCACGCTGGCAGACCCTGTCGTGGACGGAAAGCCGTACTACCTCGTCGAGACGGTCTCGAACCGGGGTATCACTTTTGAGCAACACGGCAGGTGGGACTACGCGCTCCTGACCAACCAAGCGGGGTCGCGCGGAACGCCCCTGGTCTTCCACAAGCAGGACGACGGCACCTACACCATCACCTCCACGAGCTCCAACTGGGGCGGCTACACCACCTGGTGCACCAGCTTCGAGGGCGTCTACCTGGCGAAGCCTGGCGGTTGCGAGGTCCGCGGCTCCGATCGCTTTACCCTCACCCCCCACTCGCAGGGCTACATGATCACCCGGAAAACCCTCGGGGGCGCAAAGGAGTATGCGACCTACCCCAGTCCTAATCGGGGCGGCAAGGGCTGGCTGTCCATGGAGCCCAGCGTCTTTCCTAACTTCCGTGAATACGCCTACTTCAAGGCCATCCCCGCCGAGTAGGCGCAACACAGCCCACGCATGCAGCGATCACTTGCGCTGGCCGTGATCGCTCTTGCCGCGGGCATGTGCACGAGTAAATCCGGGACATGAGGAGAACCTCGGACTCTTCCCGCAACGACTGCGGCCGCCGGCTTCCAGGAACTGGCGGCCGTTGCGCATGCCAGCCGCCCGGGTGGTATGCGCAACGGCCGCTCGGAGGGAGGGGGATCGAGATCGAGCGTAAGACTGTCCGGCCTCGGTGGCCGCGAACGATGCGCAAGTCGCGTTCTCGAAGGGGAGCGCGGATCAGTGTGGGGCCTTGGTATCGCTGTCCCTCGCTGTCAACCGTTAGGAATTCCGTCCCATACGCCAACGGCCCGTCTCCGCAAGGTGAGGCGGGCCGAAGCGTGTCCCCGGAGCCTGGGGCGCGGGTACCTTCCGAAGTAGGCAGTAACGACCTGAAGGAGCACGGTAATTATGGCGCGGTGGTCCGACTACACGACAGGCGAGCGAATCAAGATCCTGCGGGGGCGGGAGATCCGGCAAACCGATCTTGCGGAGATGACCGGTCTATCCGTCGTGACCGTTCAGAAGGCGGAGCAGGACCGGGCGTTGAGCCTGCCGACGCTCCTGAAGATCGCGGACGCGCTCCGCGTCGACACCTCAGTGATCCTCGGCCAGCAGGCGCCGCGGCGGACGATGGACCGAGCGGACCGGTCCGTGATGCGGGCCCTGTCCTGCGCGGTGCACGACACGGCGGCCGGGGCGCTCCCGGACGTCGAGCATGTGCCGACGCTGGATGAGTTGGCGGAAATCACGGCCCGCTGCTGGGACTTGTACTGGCGGGGGCACTACACCGAGGCGGGTACGGTGGCGGCTCCGTTCGTCACGTCGGCCGCCGCGGCGGTGCACTCCGCGCCGGTGGGGGAGCAGGCGCGCGTGCTGGGGGCGCTTTCGGACGCGTACCGTGTCGCGGGATACGTGGCGAACCTGTTGGGGAACCGGGATCTCGCCTACGCGGCGATCGGTCATGCGCAGGCCACCGCGGAGCGGGCGAGTGATGACCTGCGGGCGGCGCTGGTGAAGTCGGGGCGCGCCTGGGTGTACTTGCGCGATGCCCG
Source organism: Streptomyces sp. NPDC090442 (assembly GCF_044769405.1). Taxonomy (NCBI): domain Bacteria; kingdom Bacillati; phylum Actinomycetota; class Actinomycetes; order Kitasatosporales; family Streptomycetaceae; genus Streptomyces; species Streptomyces sp. NPDC090442. The sequence continues at coordinate 5,398 of NZ_JBIVXW010000020.1, read as the reverse complement.
GCTGGCGGAGGCTCTGACGCTGGCGGAGCGGGCGGCGGTGGACATCGAGCCGCGATTCTCGACGGCCACGCCGGAGCAACTGACCGTGTACGGCAGCCACATCAACTTCGCGGCCGTGGTCGCCTCTCGGATGGGCGACAAAGATCGCACCGCCGACTACCTCAGCCAGAGCCACGCCGCCGGCGCGCGGATGGGGGCCGAGCACCGCGCGCACGGGACGCTGTTCGGGCCGGTCACGGCGACGACGCAGGCCGTCGGCGTCAACGTCTCTCTTGGGCAGGCAGGGAAGGCGCTACAACTCGCAGGCTCCATCCATGACGTCTCGCAGCTCACCCCGGCGGCGCGGAACCGGTATGCGATGGACAAGGCCATGGCGCAGGCAGACGCGAAGATGTGGGACGCGAGTTTGGACACGTTGGAAGCGGCACTGAGGGCTGCCCCGGAGTGGGGACGTCACCAGGCGTTGCCCGGGGTGATCGTGCAAAAGGTGGGGAAGGCGTCCACGGCGCGGCTACGGCGGGTTTCGGAGCTGATCGGCACGTCGGCGGCCGGCGCGGGTGGGTTTTTGCCGGCGACGGCACGAACCGCGCTCTGAGTGGTACGCGCCGGACGAGTTTTCCCAGTTGATTCCTCAACTGGCATACGGGGCGGACGACTTGAGCACTGACCACTCGTCGAAGTCATCCGCCCCGTATCTTCATGATGACCGTGTGTGGCGAGACGGTTGCGGGCATGGAGATATCCGCCTCCCGCCGAGTTCCGGTCGCGCTCTACGTCGCCACGGGTGAACAGGACGCCGCCGAACTCCTCGTCGACTACTGCCGGCAGTACGCCGCCTCTCGGGACTGGATCGCCGTCGAGGCCGTGACGGATACCGACCGCCAGGCTCCACTGGAGTCCCGGCCGGGCTGGGCACGCATCTGTGAGTTGGTGTCCGCTGCGGCGGTGCGCGGCGTCGTCACCTACAGCGCCACCATGCTCGCCGAGCCTGTACCCGAGTTCGAAGCCGTGCGCACTCGACTGCGCGACGGGGGCGTGTTCCTCGTCGCGGCGCGCTCGCTGATCGGTAACCCGACTGCGCCCACGCGCCGAACTCCCGGCCAGGTGGCCCGTCGCCAAGGCGTCGCCGACGCCGCCAGTGGCTACGAGGGGTGCGGGGCGGAGTGGGAGGCCCTCCAGTGAGCGCCGGCCCTTCCGAGGCGCAGGGCGCGCTCACGCTGCCGGAAGTCGGGGACCTCGTGACCGAGAACGAGACGGGCGCTAAGTGGGTCTGCACCGACATCGAGGCGCCGGGCGGGCCCGCCGCCCGGTGGGTGCTGCGCCCGCTGTTCGGCGGGGGCGCTGACGGGCAGCGGATCCGCAAGCTGCACCCGGTAGACGTCCAGGCGTACTCCGTGCTGCGACGCCGCGGCGAGTGGACGCGGTTGTGAGCGCCGTCTGCGACTGGCCGAACGGATATGGGCCTGGTGGCGATGGCCGAGGCCGTCGAGGCTCGGCGTGGTTGCCCCCGTAGCTCACCCGGCCGCCCCTGAACCCCGGCGGCCCGTCGGGAGAACAGAACAGCCCCGCAGGCCGCCGGCACCGCTCGAATCAACTCAACGAGAGGAGCGCATCATGAGCACCAAAACCGTGGAACAGGTCGAACTCGGCAAGTTCCTGGTGGTCACCGCCCGACAGTTCGACGCCGGGCGGACTGCCCCGGAGATGTTCTCTCCGGCCATCGACGCCGAATGGCACCGCCTTCTGAACACGCCGGACTATCAGGCGTTCTGCACCGAGCACGCCGGGCGTCCGATCGGGCACACGTCGAACGTGGGAACCGGCGAAATCTCCTGGGTCCGTGCCTACGAGGAACTGTTCGGGCCACTGCCGGAAATCTGGTTCACCGACCAGCACGGGCGCCTGGACCACGAGGGGTTAGGGCACTACCGGGAGACCGGGACCGTGGTCGCCGAATGGGACTGCTCGCCGGCCCCCGGCGGCGACGACGTGGCCGCCCCCGCGCGGCAGACGGTGGCAGCAACCCTGTGACCGCCATGTCGGTTGGCGGAGCGCTCCGGCCCAGTGCCGGGGCGCTCCGCCTCATCGCGCCCCGCACCATCACCCCCAGGGCGGACGTCGACGCCTACGTGCGAGCCGTGGCTGCCCACTGCCCCTACCTCGCCCCCTCCCTCGACCGCGGCCTGACCGGCTGGACGCTTTACGAAGCCGTGGGCGCTCCCGCGGATGTCGAGGCCGAGGTGTTCCACGCCGCTGTGCAAGCGGCTGAATGGGTCCGGCCGTTGGTGGCCCGTGCCCATGGCGCGTTCGTGTGCGAGAACGTCGCCGTCCTGGGCGCGGGACGGGAGGTGTTGCAGTGGCCGCACTGGGCCCTGAAGCACCTGTACGGGCCGGTGGGCTTGATGATCGGCAAGTTCGCCGCAGGGGAGGAGCGCGCCGACCGCAGCGGCCGCAGTATCCCGCCACCGCCGGTTTCGTTCCTCCCGGTGCGGGCTGCTATCAGGCCCCGTGACGGCCGGTTCCTGCAACGCACCCCGAAACTGGCCGCTGCCATGACGTCCGCGAGGGACGACGGCCGCGACGTGTTCAGCCAACTCGGCCACGACTGGAAGGACATCAGACTATGGGCGCAGCACCTCCCGCCGAGGCAGTAACAGCTCTGGAGCACCTGTTGGGCCCGGTCACCTGCAACCTGCTCAGTGACCGGCGAGGCTCCCGGGCGTGGAAGGCCATCGGCCCCCGAGGCACTGCCGCGTTGAAGGCCAACAACCCCGAGGTCGCACCAGGCCGCGACAAGGCTGCGGAGATGGCCCAGGAAGACCGGCACCTCCTCGCCCTCACCGACGCGGGCGCCCTCAGTCCCGAATACCGGGTCGATGCTGGCGCGTGGGAGGGCGGCCGGTGGCTGGCGGTCCGCTGGATCGACGGAACACCCCTGTGGAACGCCCTGGCTCTGGCCCGCGGTTCCGAGGGCGACCGGCCCTCGGTACGGCCGTGGCTCCTAGGCATCGCCCGAACCTGGGCGGAGCAGCTTGAACGACTGCACGCCGCCGGTTGGGCCCACGCCGACGTGCAGCCCACCAACACCCTCGTGACCCGCGACGGCCGCGCCGCCATCTTCGACTTCGCCCTGTCGTGCGGGCCCGAGGAGGCGGGGCGGCTTCCGTACCGGGGCGCCCTGACCCACACCACCGCCCCCGAGATCGCCGACGCCCTCCTGACTACCCCCGACGACACCCACGTCCAGGCCCGACCGCCCGCTGACATCTGGGGACTGGCCGCATCCCTGTTCTGGTGCTGGACCGGACACCGCCCCATCCCCTACGCCGACGACACCCCGCGGATGGACAAACTCCGCGCCATCGCCGACGGGAAGCGCCTCCGCCTTGATGACGCCCGGCCGTGGCCCTTCCCAGTCTTCGAGGAGATCGTCACGGCGTGCATGGTGCCAGCCGCCGACGAGCGGCCCACCGCCGCCGACCTGGTCACCATCATCGAGGAAGCCCAGTGATCACGCTGCGGGACCTAGTCCCCGGCGACGCTGCGGCCGTGCAGAGGATCTACAGCGGCGCTTCCGTCACCTTCACTCGCGGCCACACCATGACCATCGAGGAAGCCACCACCTACGTCACCACCGCCATCGCCCAGGCCCGAGCAACTCCCCGCGAACGATGGTGCTTTGGCGTCACCGCCGGCGATGACCTGCTCGGGTTGATCAAGTTCCGGGACCGCGGCACCGGTCACGCCACCTTGAGCTACGTCCTGCGGGACGACAGTTGGGGTCGCGGGTACGGCACCGCCGCCGTCCAACAGGTCATCGCGTACGCGTTCACCACCACCCACTTGGACAGGCTGAGCGCCAAGCATCACCCCGACAACCCTGCCTCTGGCCGCGTGCTGGCCAAGGCCGGGTTCGCCCGCACCACGGTCTTCCTGGGCCGGATGGACGGTACGCCGGTGGCTTACCCCGTCTACGAAATCCACCGCACCCGGGGCGACTGACAGTTCAACCGCCCAGAACACCACACAGCAGCGCCCCGAGCAGGCCGCTTAGGCCCGGTCCGCTCGGGGCTCGCCGATACAGCTTGTAGGAGCTGAACGACGTATGCGCGATGCTATCGCCCGCGCCCTTGATTGGGTGCTCGCCTTACTTCCGTGGACCCGCCGACCCCGGCCCGGTCGGCACACCGCGGCCTACCTGGCAGCACAACCCGCGCCCACCCCCGAGCCTGCCTCTGTGGACGCTTGGTCCCGCCCTTGGACGGGACCAACCAAGGAGGAGGCGGCCGAGTTCTTCCGGCAGCGGGCCGAGACCACGCTCGAACTGCACGCGATCCGGGAGCGGCGACGTGCGGCAGTGCTCGCCACCATGGGGGTGGATTACCCGTACGTGTACGACGGTGCCCCGTTCCCTGTGTCTGCGTTCGCCGTGAAGGGGAGGGTCGCGTGACTGCTCACCGCCGGTTTGATCTGGCTCCCTCGGACCGGGCGGCGCCGTGCTACCGCTGTGGACTGCCAACCCGACTTCAGGTGCCGGTGGGGCGCGTTCTTGCTACCAGCGGCTCGGATATGACGCTGCATGCCTGCCCGAACTGCATCCAGCACTTCCGCGGAATCCTCACGTGCGACGCCCGGCAACCAGGATGGGGCAACGGGCCCGCCGTCGACCGCCGGTGCCTCCCGTGTGTACGCGACGTAGGCCACCAGGACGACCACGCAAATACCGTCGGCGATCAGTGGCCCCGAGGGCACGCCGCCATCTCCTGCTACCACTGCGGCGACGAGACCGAAGCGCCCGTTGCGGTCGGCTTCATACCGGCCACCAGCGGCCCCGGATACACCCTGCAAGCCTGCCCAGACTGCGCCATCTTGCTTGGCGCCGGGCCAACCCCCGACGACGTGATCCGGTAGCGCCGCAGTCCCCTACGGCCCCGCGCGGACCCTGTCCGGGCGGGGCTTCGTCGTGCCTGGCGGCGGGCGCCTATTCGGCGGGGTGGGGTGCGGCGTGCTAGGCGGTGATGGCGGTGCGTAGGTTGTTGTTGGGCACGCTTCCTGGTGAGGTCGCCGGGCTGCTGCGCGGCGGCTGACTGGAGCGCTGTTCCGCGCCCTGTCCGGCCCCGTGCGGGGCTACAACGTTGCGGTGACCATTTTGAGGTCGCTCTCAAAAAGGTCGATGCGCCGCTGGCGCAGTGTCGCGGCGGGGCATCCGCCGTGCGTCCCTGGCATGGCCGCGGCATTGTGATGCCGACGTCAAAATGGTGCCTGGTGGCGGGAACCTGCTGCGCGGTGCCGTGCAGCAGTCGCCCGACTTCATCAGTAGGCGGGCACACGTGGTCGGTGGGTTTGGTGGTTGACCTGCGGGAATGTCATGCGGGGCTGCCGGAGGCGTGTGTCCACG